>JBEKCX010000182.1:0-5829 GCA_050014655.1 Occallatibacter sp.
GCCTCTTGGACCCCGGATTCAGAGGAGATGCCGGGAGATGGATTTCGCGGTCATCGATGTTGAGACTGCTAACGCGGACGTGTCGAGCATCTGCCAGGTCGGCATAGCATCGTTCCGTGACGGCGCATTGGCGGATTCGTGGGTATCTCTGGTCAACCCGGAGGGTTATTTCAGCCCGTTCAATATCTCCATCCACGGCATCGATGAGTATCAGGTCGAGGATGCTCCGACGTGGGAAGGGGTTTTTGCGCACATTGCTTCGTTGTTGCAGGGCAGAATTGTGGTAAGCCATACGCCTTTCGACCGGTTGGCCTTGGCGCGGGCGTGCGAACGTTACCGCCTGTATGCATGCGAATGCAGGTGGCTCGACTCGGCAAGAGTGGTCAGGAGGGCGTGGCCGCAGTTCTCCAGGTCTGGATACGGCCTCTCCAACGTTGCAGCACATTTCGGCATCGAATACAAAGCGCACGACGCTCTCGAAGATGCCCGGTGCGCCGGATTGCTTATGCTTCGCGCGGTAGCGGAGACGGGCCTGAGCCCCGAGCAATGGCTGGTGCGGTCGGGGCAGCCTATTCGCGCTTCGTCCCGCCCTTTCACGAGGACCGACCGCAGATCCTTCGACTGCGGCCGCCGCGGCGGACGAAAGGATGGGGCACGGGGTGATTGAGCACCTAGCTATCCCAGGTCCCATCCGCCGCGGCGGACGGGACCTGGGACACCCGAAAGTCGATACAAAAGAAGCGGTCAGAGCCCTAGTTGCCCGAAGCGGAAGGCAACTCGCCCATTTCAGGAGGAATGCCCGCGGAAGCTTCGCGATGCCGGCTCAGGGCCAGGAGCGGAAACAGGGCAAGAAGAATCAGCAGTAGATCCATCCACGCCGCAGGCGCTCATTCTCCCAGGGTTCCGGCCATCAACCGGAGCGGCGGCGGGCGGCCCTATCGGGATGCCGCTCGGCGGCGCGCAGCTCGCGTTCCCGCTCCCGCTCCCAGGCATCGGCGCGCCAGTTCCGCGAGGCAAAGCGGGGCGGCTCATCAAGCGCCAGCGGGGGCTCCTCGCCTTGAAGTCCTCCCAGCATGGGAACGAGTTCCGGCTGTACCCGGAAGGGGAGGGGTTTGGGCGAGACCAGCGTGGGCGGCGCAAGCAGCCGCGCGGAAGACTCGGCCCGGGCATGCGCAGCGTTGGAGGTCAGGCTGGCATCGGTGGCCGCAAGCGGAGCTTCGGTGCGCGCCTCGTCAGCAGCCGGCAGCGGCCGAGCCACCGATGCCTTGGTGATGAAATCGTCCATCAGCTTGTGCAGGCAGGTCTGACCGCACAGATGCTTCGCTCCTGGACGCAGCCGGTTGCGCGGGTTCAAGCCGCTTACCCGCAGTTCCCCGGCCTGGTCATAGGCCACATACCAGTGGTTGGTCTGCTTCTTCTCGGTTCCGCAGATGTCGCACGATATTGCCTGCCGGATCACTGCATCTCCCTCAGCCCGCACAGTCTTCCCGCGGCTTGGTGACGTCCGCTCCTTCCAGCTCGTCACCGGGAGGCGGACAAAACCTGCTTGCACGCCAGCCGCACCGGCAACCCAGCTAGAGAAATCGCGGAATCTCCCTGCTTTATTTCATCGTGCAACTGTGGGAATGAATTAGATAAGGGAAAAAGAAAGACCGAGGCGAGTCAAATCTGGACAGAAAGCCCCGCTATCGTCCTAAAACGGAACACACTTCTTGTCTGTGCGTCCGGGCGCTACTGCCGCTGGGCGAAGTATCCCGAGCGCGCCCGCACCTGGTAGCGGCGGTCGTTGCAATAGAGATAGATGGAACGGAAGGAGCCGTCCAACTTGAAGTCGGCCGGAGTATAGGTCAAAGCGTACTGACTGCGCAGCTCTTCCTCGATGGATTTAAAACTCTCGGAAACTTCCTCAACCGAAGGTGGAAAGTACACCCGGCCCCCGGTGGTTTCGGCCAACTGTTTCAGCACCTCGTCGCCCTTGCCGCGGCTGGGCGTCCAGTTGGTGCTGATGGCGTAGATGATGGTCTCGGCCCGCTCGCACTCCTTGACCGCCTCGTCGGGGCGAACGCGGCTCTGGTTGTCGTCGCCATCGGAGAGCAGCACCATGGCCTTGCGCACCGGCTCCTGGCCGCGCGAAACGTCCAGCAGCTTGTCGCGGCAGGCGGTGTAGACGGCATCGAAGAGCGCCGTGCCCCCGCCGGGGCGCATGCGGTTGACGCCCGTCTGGAGGGCGTCGATATTGTTGGTCCAATCCTGGGTCACCGTGGGCAACACGTCGAAGCCCATTACGAACGCGCGGTCGCTCTTGGACTTGAGAACCTGGAGCAGGAACTCGACAGCCGACTGTTGCTCGAATTCAAAGCGGGAGCGAATCGAGGTGCTGGTGTCGATGACGATGCCCACGCGCAGAGGCAGATTGATCTGCTGATGGAAGGAGGTGACGCGCGCCGGCGCCTTGCGGTCGTCGAGGAGCGCAAAGTCGCTTTGCCGCAGGTTGGGAATGTAGTGGCCGTGCTTGTCGGTCACGGTAAAGATGAGGTTGACCTCATTCACGGGAATCTTGATCAGGGGCGCGCTCGCATCCAAGGGCGGCTCCGCGGCCTGAGCTGCCGCGGGCGGGGCGGCCGCGGGCTGCGCGGGCTTGCCGGATTGCGGCGTGGAGGGTGGGACCGGCGGTTGCTGTGCAGGCAGCACAAGCGCACAAGACGCTGCCGCAAGCACGAGGACAATCAGATTTCTGGTCATAGCTTTCTCATTCTAACAATCGGACCGGCCCACTCGCATTCACTCGGATCAGTTCAGGTACGTCAGCCATGGCCTGCGCCGGCCGCGCCACATTCCAAGCAGCTCAAGAACAGTTCCAACTCGACCGGCAGCGGCGCCTCCAGTTGCAGCAGCTTCCCGGTCGCCGGGTGCGTGAACTCGAGCCGCGCCGCGTGCAGAAAGTTTCGTCCCAACTTGAGCTTCTCGGGCTCCGGTTTACGCCGCGAAGGCCTCCGGGGCGCTGCCTGCGAGGCGGCCTGGTCCGTCAGTTGAGCGGCTGCTCCGTAGAGCGTGTCGCCCACGACCGGGTGCCCGATCGAGGCCATGTGGACTCGAATCTGGTGGGTGCGGCCGGTCTCGATGCGCACCCGCAGCAGCGTGAACCTGCCAAAGCGGCTGTCGAGGCGGCGGACCACCTCGTAGTGAGAGACCGCTGGACGCGCGTTTCGCTGCGGTTGCGCGGTCATGCGCGTCCGCCGCAGCGGATCGCGGCTCAGGCCGGCGCTGACGGTGCCCCGCTGCCGCTCGACTGAACCCTGGACGAGGGCGACATAGGTCTTGCGGATGCGGCGGCCGGCGAACATCGCCCCCAGGGCCGCGTGCGTCCGGTCGTTCTTGGCCACCAAGATCAGGCCGCTGGTGCTCTTGTCCAAGCGGTGAACGATGCCGGGGCGCAGCTCGCCGCCAGTGGAGGAAAGCGCCTGGAAGCGAAACAGCAGCGCATTCACCAGGGTGCCCCTGTTGCGCGCGTCCTCGTTGCGGCCCGCCCCGGCGTGAACCATCATGCCCGCCGGCTTGTTCACCACCGCAAGATCCTCATCCTCGTAGACCACATCCAGCGGAATCTCTTCGGGCGTGGCCTTCAGGGGCGCGGGATGCGGCTCGCCGGTGATGGCGATGCGCTCGCCGCCGCGCAGCTTCATGGAAGGCTTCTCGCGCTCGCCATCCACCAGCACATCTCCCTGGGCCATGAGCAACTGAACGCGGGAGCGGCTCACGCCTTCCAGTTGCGCGGCGAGATACTGGTCGAGGCGCTGCCCTGCTGCTTCGGTGGGGACATCAATAGACTGTTGTTGCGACATTTGTCGCCTCGTACTGCCCTAATGTTTTCTTAGTGCCCGAATGGTAGTCTCAGTGCTTCTGCGTCAGTTTTCAAAAAGAAACGAAGACGTACACGTCATGAGCATGAGCTGAATGCTCATTCCTCATCGCAGGCTGCGCGGCGCCACTATTCTCTTCCGGTGCAAGCTCTGCCAAGCCGCAGTAACCGCGTGCCAACGAGGAAGAACCAGAGCGTCGCGCCCAAAGCGTTCGCCATCACGAACGGGAAGAAGCCTGTCAACGACAGTAACCCGAACACCCCCGCGATCACCCCGGTCCAGGCACTCGCCTTCCCGAATCTTGCCTTCATCATCGTGATGCTCGCCAGCAGCACGCCCACCGATGGAATCACGATGATGTAAAAGGTCAACAGCGGCGTCGCATAAATCGAAGCGGCATATTCGGCCGCAGCCAGATAGGCGGCCCGATGAGCCTCGTCAGCGGCGCTGGAGTAGTTTTGGAAGAGCGCCAGAATGGAAGCGTGATGCGTCCAGGTCACCGCCAGATCGAGAACGACAAACAAATTCAAGCAGACTACGGCCGCCAGCATCAGTTTTGTTCCCGCCTTGCGCAGCACGGTCCACAGCGCCCAGGCAACCGGCAGATAAAGTAGATCGGTGACTACCGAAAGCCAAATAATCACCCACCACGCCGTCGTTTTTCCTGGCAGGTAACGGAACCAGGCCTCGGCGGTCGCCGGAGGCGCGCCCGCCCATGTGAAGAGCGGAATGATCGCCACGTAGCCAATCGCCAAAAGCAGCGCCGCTATCCCGCCCCAGCGATAGCATTGCTTCTCTTCACAACCATTCAAATCGCTCATCTCAACCGAGGTCTCCATGATGGCGTTATGTTTCTCTAGAATCATACGCGGCGGGTTAAGGAACTGTCCCAGTCCGATCCACCGGGCGGTGTGCATGCGGGCGGTTTTCCACGCACATCTGGCCCGTCCGTTCACGCATAAATGGTCTATGCATCGTCTACAAAGTGCTGGTTCAGAAAGAGGATTCAGGCGCTCATGCGTTCACGCAGCGCCAACCCGCCTGCCAGCACCAGCAGCACCGCAGCCAACTGGGGCACGTCGAGCGCGCCGGCCAGCAGCGCGCCGCGGCCCTCGGGATCGCGCCAGAACTCGGTGATGAAGACAGCCACGCCCATCCCCAGCAGAGCCAGCCCGAAGACATCGCCCTGCTGGCGCCTGAGCGGCAGAGCCGCCAACAGAAGGATCGAAAGGGTGAAGAAAGCCAGCGCCGCGTAGGCCTGTACGGGATGCAGCGGAATGCCGAGCGGGGTTCCGCTCCACTGCGCGGCGAGGGGATCGGTATCGGTGACGGCCCAGCGAACGGAGGCCTCGGTCCCGTAACCCGAGCCGGCCAGCAATGCGCCCACTTGTTCGAAGGCCAGTCCCAGGGCCACGGGCGCGGCGAGCGCATCGGCGGTGGTCATGAGCGGCAGGCGCTTCCAGCGCGCATAGAGCAGGGCGGAGCCCGCGCCCGCCAAAGCCCCCGCCGCGCTCAGCAGCGGATGGTGAATCATCCCCAGCCCCAGCAGCCAGGAGGGATGGCGGCGCAGATCGCTCCAGTTGGCCAGCACCAGCAGCAGCCGCTGGGTCACGAGGGCCGCAAACAAAGCGAGAACGCAGAGATTCCACACTTGCGCGGGATCGAGGCCCGCAATCCGCGCCGTGCGCTGCGCCATGAAGAGCGCCAGCAAGACGCCCATCGCGGCCAGCGCGCCGTAGGCCGGGATGAGGATCGCTCCGATGTGGAAGAGGACGGGATGCACCTGAGTCAGAATAGACCAATAGGCGCGAGGAAGGTAGAATCCGGCCCACGGGGCCGTGGACAAGGTGCTGGTGAACCCGTCCTAAGACGGTGGAGCTCTCCGCGGTTCATTAGGCATTCCGGACTGGCGGACACGGCACACAGAACCGATTGTCGAGTTGAGCCCCTGTTCATTGATGTTGGTTCA
>JBEKCX010000183.1:0-8769 GCA_050014655.1 Occallatibacter sp.
AATCGGAAAGCCTGCCGCACCCACACGCCCCGGACCACCCCATCAGCCGCATCGACGATCTGCTGCCCTGGAACTTGGCCGTTTCGCTCCAGCCTGTAGGCCAGAGCGAAACCAGAGTTGGTGCGCCCTGGTGAGTTCGGTGCCGGGTCGCCGCCTCCTCGTGGCCGCGTCGACTTGAGGGTTGCGGTTTCGGGATACAGTCACTCTGGTTTCGCTTTAAGCCGCCTGAGATCCATCAAACACCGGCGCTTGGAGCATTCACTTGAAAACAGGTGGATACTTCAAGAGATCACACCTCAGTCAAGTCAAGAGGGGAAGTCAGGACGCTTACGAATTTCCGAACACTCCACCTTCTTTTCCCGTCTTAGGGTGTGTACTGGGAGTAAGGTTGCCCTGCACCCGGTGCGCATCGTCCGGCGGCAGGCCGAGGGAGTAAGCGAGTCTTGACCACCGTCGAGGAAGCGGAGTTCACGGCCCTTGTCCAGCGCCAGTCGCGCTTCGTCTTCCGCGTCGCCTACGCCGTCCTGCTCAACGCCCACGATGCCGAAGACGCCGTCCAGGAGACCTTCTTGAAGCTCTATCGCAATCGCGGATGGCAGCGCCTCTCGAATGAACGCGCGTTTCTCGCCCGCGTCGCGTGGCGCATCGCCGTCGACCGCCGTCCCCGCCTCCCGCAAGCGTCCGCTCCCAGCTTCGATCCCGGCGCGGATTCCGCTCTCACCGCCGGCCCGCCTTCCCCTGATCCGGGCCCCGAGGAGACCATGATCCTAGCCAACCAGCATGCCGTCATCCACGCCATGATCGACGCGCTCCCCGAGGACCTCCGCCTGCCCCTGGTCCTTTCCGCCTCCGGCGAACTCAACTCCCGCGAGATCGGCGGAATCCTCGGCCTTCCCGAGGGAACCGTCCGCACCCGCCTGCAGCGCGCTCGCCAGCTTCTCCGCCAGAAACTCGCCACCCTGGAGAGAACCCCGTTGCGGAATCTCGGCGCACAGGAGACTCGCTATGCCTGACCACGACGACCTGGACCTGCTGCTGCGCTCCGCCGTTTCCACCTACGGCGACCCCGACTCCGGTCTCGCCCAGCGCGTCCTGGCCCGCATCTCCGCTGAAGTTGCGCCCGCGCCGCGCCGCCGCTGGCTCCTTTGGGCCATTGCCCTTCCAGCAGCCGCATGCCTGCTGCTCCTTCTTGTCCTGTTGGGCCACAAGCCGGCTCACACGCCATCCACCCTCGCGCGCCAAACCTTGCAATCTCAGCAACCGCCGCGCATCACCGCCCATGCCGAGCCCGTCCCGGCTCTAAGGTCCAAGGCCCATCCGCTTGAGCCGCGTCCGCACCGCATCGCCGCCGGGGCAAAACCCGCGCCGCTTCCCAAACTCGATGTCTTTCCCACGCCCCAGCCGCTCACCCGTGAGGAGCGGGCGATGGTCGTCTTCGTCGCCCAGGCCCCAGAATCCGAACGCAAAGCCCTGATTGAGGCGCAAAAGAGGTTTGACGCGCCTCTGAGTATCGCCGCCATCCAGATTCCGCCAATCGAACCGCCCCAAGAGGGCACAAACTAAGGAGAATTCCATGCGCAAGCTCGCCATCTACTGCTGCTTTCTGCTCCTCACCTTGCCCTTCGGGCACAAGACCTTCGCCCAGGACGCATCCAACGCCCAGGAAACTCCCAAGAGCCAGGACGCCGCAAAAGCCCCGGCTCCGCCGGTTCACTACTACCACCTCGACATCGTGACTGAGGAACTAGGCGCCAACGCCAAGCCCGTCAATAGCCGCGCCGACTCAACCACCGTCAACACCGATCCCCGCGGCCGCGGCGGCGCGTCCATCCGCTCCAGTTCCAGGATTCCAGTTGCCACTGGACCGAGTGAAGTAGACGGCAAACCGGTGAATCGGCAATTCCAGTATGAAAGTGTAGGCATCGACATCGACGTGCAGGACGTCCATGAGGCCGGCCTCCAGCTTGCCCTCAATTTAATCGCCGATCTGAGCAGCCTGGCCGAGACCACCGACCCAAACTCTCACGAGCCCGTCATTCGCCACGTTCGGTGGCAGGCGCCGGTTCTCATTCCCATTGGCAAGCCCACCGTCGCTTTCACGTCGGACGTTCTCGACAGCAAAAGCAGCATTCGCATGGTGGTCACCGCCACGCTGCTGCAATAGCCGCCGCGCTGGACGGACTGACTGGCAGCCGCGCCGCTTGGCAGGATCTCGCAGAGAGGTGAGGCCTCCGGCCGCGAAACGAATGCGGCCGGGAACGATTCTTTATGAACCGACGTGGAATGTGCCTGCCGGTTTCACGTTGTCCGATGAGTTACCGACATACACGGTGTAATCGCCGGGAGCGACGACCCAGCCGTTTGTGCTCGTGCTCCAATACGACAGTGGATGGGACGAGCCGGTCGCATCCACTGTCACTGTTACCGCTTGCTGGGCGCCGGGCTGAAGAAGGACTTTGCTCCATCCCACCAGGCGCATGGGCGGCTCGCCTATCCCGGAGGGTAGACCGAGATAGACCTGCGCTACCTCGGCGCCGGCCAGATTCCCGGTATTTGCCACATTGAAGCTGACCTGAAAACCGTTGGACGGCGACGAATCCGGAGTGACCTTTGGATTCGTGATCGAGAAAGTCGTATAAGAAAGCCCGTATCCAAAGGCGAACAGCGGCTGGAGATTCTGAGCTTCGTACCACTTGTATCCTACGTTGAGACCTTCAATGGTGTAATCGACATTGAAAGCCTCAGTTGTGCTGGTTGGAGCGGGTATAACTGGCCTCGGCAACTGGCTGACGCTGGCGGGAAAGGTAATGGGGAGTTTGCCGGATGGGTTGACGGCGCCGAATAAAAGGTTGGCGATGGCTGTGCCGCCCTTCTGGCCGGGATACCACGCTTCCAGCACAGCGCTGACATTTGCAAGCCAGGGCATGACGTGCGCGCCGCCATTCTCCAGCACCACGACGGTGTGTGGATTGGCCGCCGCGACTGCGGCTACAAGAGCATCCTGATCGCTGGAAAAACTCAGGTCCACGCGGTCCATGCCCTCGCTCTCCCAATCGCTCTCGAAGACGATAGCCACCGTCGAAGATGCTGCCAGCGCGGCTGCCGCTGCGGGATCGGTTCCGTCGTTGAAGGTAACTGTGGCCTTGGGCGCAATGGCCTTGATGGCGGCAAGCGGCGGCGAAGGATCGTACATCTGAGAAGACCAGGTGCAGGCCGCGCCGCCCGGAAACGAACTGTTGGAAGGGCAATCTGGCGGCAGAGTTAGCGCCGAGCCGCCGTATGGAGTTACCTGCGCCGAGCCGCCTCCCGATAACACGCCGACGTCGGCATGAGATCCGATGACGGCGATAGACTGGGCGACGGAGGGATTCAGCGGCAGTTGCCCGCCCGCGTTCTTCAGCAGCACGGCGCCCTGCTCCTCGGCCTCCTGCGCGATGGCCGCGTCCGCCGCGGCATTGATCGGGTGAACGTCAACCGGAGTGTCCATGACGCCGGCCACGCACATTGCTCGAAGAACTCGATGCACCATGTTGTCCAAACGCGAGACCGGCATATCTCCGTTCGCCAATGCCTGCTCCAGGCTTTCAGCTGCCCAGGTACCATTACTTTGCTCATATCCCCAAATGCCGAGGAAGTAATACCCGTATGGCTGCTCCTGCTCCAACCCGCCAAGCGCCGAGGGCACGGAGCTTTCCGTGGAATACCAATCCGACAGAACAAAACCGTCGAATCCCATGCTTCCCTTCAGCACATCGTTCAAGAGATGGTTGTTCTGGCAGTTATAGGTTCCATTCACAAGGTTACCGGCGCACATAACCATCTGCGCGTTGGAACCCTTGAGAGACACTTCAAACGCCAGCAGGTCGCTCTCGCGCGCCGAGCGCTCGTCGATGAGGGCATTTGCCAGCAAGCGCCCTGTCTCCTGATCGTTGAACGCATAGTGCTTCACGCCCGCAATGACATTCTGATCCTGAACTCCAAGCAAGTGCTGCGCGTTGATCTCCCCCGCCAGCAGGGGGTCTTCTCCCGTTGTCTCGAAGGTCCGCCCGTCGCGAGGCTCGCGGCCGGTCAGGTTGACGTTGCCTCCGAGGTAGACATTGATGCCAAAGGCGCTCTCCTCAAGGCCGATCACCTGGCCGTACTTATAGGCCTCAGTCAGGTCCCAGCTTGCGGCGCTGGCGAGGGTCGAGGGCAGCGCTGTCGCCGGGCCCACTTGATCCCCGACTCCCGCCGGCCCATCGGCATAGAGAAGGTCCGGGATCTCAAGGCCGGGTAGCCCTGGAACCCATCCGGCCGTATTTCGCGGGCCTACTGGAGATGTAAAAGGAAGGTCGCCATGCACGAGCTGAAGCATCTCCTGCTGGGTCATCTGAGCTATGAGGGAGTCGGCGCGCTGGTCGGGGTCAGTCGGTGTTGGCGTCGGTGTAGGCGCCGGAGAAGGCGACGGCGCGGAGGCAGTTGTTGCGCCGCCGCAACCCGCGAGCCACATCGCGAGAGCAAATGTGAAGAGGGGCAAAAAGGGGGTCGCTGGAATCTTCGCGCGCAGGATCATCACTTTGGAACGCTCCATCTCGCCACATCGGAATTTACAACTGGAGCCCATTTCGGCAGCGAAAGACGGAGAAAGTATACGCACGGGACAAAGCTTAAGCAAGGCGATTTCCGATCCTGCGATCGAGGAGATGGAAACTGCCTAACCTGTGCTGTCGTAAAGAGATGACTCAGGCGCCTACCTGCGCCCGAAGCCGCGCGGCTTGACCGGCGGGGTGACGGGCAGGTTGGTTTTGCCCGCGGGATAGACGGCCAGAAAGCGGTCCTGGCCTTCGCCGGAGCTAGCCGTCTCCACGCCTTCGATGCCCCGGAAGGCCATGTGCAGCTGCCGGCGTTCGCGGCTGTTCATGGGCGGGAAGGCGTAAGGGATGCCGGAACGGAGCACCTTCTCTGCGGCGGTCTGGGCGGTTAGGCGCAACTGCTCGGCCTGCAGGGCCTTGAAGCCGCCGGCGTCGAAGCTGATCAGCCCCTGCTCGCGCTGATCGAGGCGCAGCATCTGCGCGGCGATGGTCTCCAGGGCAAACAACAGCTCGCCGTTGCGCTGGACCACCAGCGGCACGTCGGGGCCGGCCAGTTCGACCGACATCTGTTGGGCCGGCGAGCCTTCGGAATCCTGGGCGAGCTCGCTGGCGGCGATGCGGTACTTCAGGCGCATCCCACCCAGTTTGTTGAGAGTATTGAGGAAACTGGCGATCTTCTGGGCAGCTTGCTGCAGGTCGGCAATAGGCATAACAAACCAGTATCGCAGAGCCGGGCCGGGGATGGGCGCGGAAAACGACGAAGTCGGGTCATCCCGCCCTTGCCGTTCGCCGCGCCGAACCGCAGCAACACCCGGCGAGGGTGGGGTGCCCCTGACCTTCACCAAGATCTGGGTGTCCCAGGTCCCGTCCGCCGCGGCGGAGGACCTGGGAGAGCACATATTCACACGGTCGCAATACTAGCGAACCACGATAACGCGCGTTTCGTACGGCTGCAGCTTGAGCTGTACGGTCAGGTTTCCTCCTGCGCGCTTGGATTGCACAGCCGCGACGGTTGCGGTTTGCGGGTCCCAGGCCTCCGCCGTGCGCCCCTTGCTCATCAGGGTTACCGCGTGATCGCTGGCTTGCGCGCCCTCATTGAAGAACAGGTACACGTCGGCGTTCTTCCATCTGCGCTTCATCACCCGCAGAGCGGTATCCGCGGCATCCAACCGGACGGTCGGCGCGATCACCGCCGCATCGACCGCTGCCATCACGGTTGCGTCGCGGATGGTCCGGCCCGAAATCCACTTCGGCGCGCCGCCCAGGAAGAGAACCTTGCCGCCGCCTTCCGCAAATGCTTTGAGCCGCGCCAGCGCTTCGCTTGAAATCACCAGCGGCTCGGGCAGGATGACCGTGCGGTAGCGGTTTCCGCTGAGCGTTTCGAAGCTGCCTTTGAGCGCCTTCAGATCGCTCGCCAGCGCGTCTTCGTCCACGATGTCGAAATCGATCTGACGCTCGCTCAGCAGCCGCTCGGTGGAAACAAACGCCGTATCTGAGGCGTCGTTGCCCAGCCACATGGAGCTAGACGGCAGAAACAGCGCCACGCTCGCATCGGGCCTTCCCATGGCCATCAGATAACTCATGCGGCGCGCATAACTCAGCAACTCCGGAAAGCCGGGCTGGCCCATGAACCCCGAAGGCGGCCTCGCGCCCCCGGAGGTCGCTGGAAAGTACATCGTCTCCACCTGATTGACTCCGCGCACGAACTGCTCATTCAGGATGTAGCGCGCCATCTCCACGTCGGGCGCGGGGCGATACGCCGCAAAGCTCTCGGTGAACGCGCGCGGCTTGCCATAGACGTGCGCAGCCGAGCTGGCCAGGCGCGGATAATCGGAGATCGTGTCCTTCCATATCTGGTGCCAGATGGCGTCGATGCCGGGCACCTCGACGGCGCGCATGTCGCGAAAGAACGAGCCCTCGCTGCGCGTCAGCTCCATCTCCAGCTCTTCGTGGTTCAGGTGCACCTGGTACTCCAGATGGTTGGCCGCGCACCAGTCTCCCTGCGGCTTGAAGAACCCGGCGGCGAACATCTGCGAGAAGACGTCGTAGTAGTCGCCCTCGATGCGAATCTGCTCCGGAGTTAGATGAATTGCAACGCCGGGATCGCGGCGCGACGGGCTTTGCGCAAACAGGGCCACGTAGGGCTGCACGTCGTAGCCCTTGATCGCGGTGAAGCGCTCGAAGAACTTCGGCGTCCAGGGCAGGCCGGGGATGGAGTAGTCGGGCTCGTCGCCGCGGAAGCCCATAATCGTCTTGCCGAATTCCTCGCCGACAGCTTGCTTGTACTGTTCGTGTGTGAAGCGCAGATACTGTTCCGTCGCGGCGGGATCGAGATAGTCTTCGAGCGATTGCGATGTATCTTTCACGCGCTGCGTATTGGTATCGGAGCGGGTGGGCGAGGTGCGGAACTCATGATCCACGATCAGCACCGTCCACTTGCCCTTGGGCGCGGTCCACTCCAGCGTGTTGCCCACCAGCGGGAGTGGAATCGCAGCGCCGTCCTGATCCACCGCCGCGGCGCTCACCGTCTCCGGCGGCAGGGCCTCACTGATGGTCGCGCCGCCGGCCACGGAAATCTTCCGCGCCACTTCGAGGGCCTGCATCCTCAGCTCGGGCTTCTCGGTGGTGAACTTGCCGCCCGCAAAGCCGCTCGGGTAACCGGCATCGTCCACGATCCACACGCGCATGTTGCGCTGCTTGGCCTCGGCCACAAAGCTGCGAAAGAAGGCGAAGTACTCCGGCGACAGATAGGCGAAGGGCATGTTGAAGCCGGCTTGCACCGTGACCGCCTGAAAGCCGAGTTGCTTCAGCGTGTCCAGGTCGCGCTCCACCTGGGGAATGCTCACCGGGCCGTTCAAGCCGTAATACGGCTCCGGGCCGTACTCCGGCGGCGGAGCATTCCATTGCGCCGCCACCTGGGCCGCGGTCGGGTTCTGCAAGTGCTGCCAGGGCTGCTGCGATACTGCCGCAGCCTGCAACAGCAAGCCTGCCGCCATCAGCGTTACAAACTTCAAATTGGTCATGATTCTCGAACTCCTCCGTCGATCGGGCTGGACCTTGCGCCGGCCCTGTCGGCTTTCCACTTCGCATGGTACACTTTTTCGGTGTTGGAAGGCGCCCCACCGGTGCGGTACGCCGCGAGCGGCGGCAAGGCGGCGGCGGCGCTGGCCAAAAGGAGCGATTCTCATGCCCAGTTCTCTCAGGTGGTTCAGAAGCGGTTTTCTCTCTCTTCTTGTGGCGGCGCTGCCCGTCGTTTGCTCCTCCGCCCTCGCCGCGCAGGCGCCGCCGGCGGCTCCCGTTCAAGGGCCAGATCTGGCCGGCATTGCCCACGCCGCCATTCGCGTAGGCGATCTGGACCGCTCTCGCGACTTCTATGGAAAGCTGGGCTTTGAAGAGGCCTTCGCCATGAGCCGCGATGGAAAGACGACCCAGTCCTTCGTCAAGGTGAACGACCTCCAGTTCATTGAGCTCTATCCGCAGGCGCGGCCAACCGACACCATCGGCTTCATGCACGTGTGCTTCGAGTCGTCGGCCATCGAGGCCATCAATCAGACCTATGCCGCGCGCGGGTTGGCGCCCATTCCAGTCAGGAAGGCCGCCGCCGGCAACTTGCTCTTCACCATGTCCGGGCCGGAGAAGCAGAACATCGAATATACGCAGTACATGCCCGGCTCCAAGCACACCAACGACAGGGGATCGCACCTAGGCGCCAAGCGCGTCTCCGAGCAGATTGTGGCCATGGGGATCGAGATGCAGGACCTCGAGGCGGCGCGGCAATACTACGTGGAAAAGCTGGGGTTCGCGCCGGCCGCCGCTATCGAGCCCGGTGGAATCTGGCTCGCCCTTCCCGGTCCCTCCGGCCAGCGCATCGAGTTCATCCAGCACAAGCCCGGATCGGCCTTCGTCTTCTACTTCGGGGTCGCCGATCTTCACCGCGCTGCGCAGCAGCTCAAGGCGCTTAAGATCACGGTGGAAAAGCGCCCGTCGACGCTTTCCATCCACGATCCCGACGGCAATCGCATCGTCTTTGTGAAGGTGAAGGCGGGGTAAGCCGGCATCGGGCCGCCCGGCTGCTTGTTATGCGACGTTCTCGATTGCGTACTCGGGGTTCCCGTTGCCGGCCGCCACCTGCGCGAATTGCCTTTTGGCGTTCTTGATCTTGTACATTGCGGCATCGGCGGCGTTGAGAAGGCTGTCT
>JBEKCX010000184.1:0-5771 GCA_050014655.1 Occallatibacter sp.
AATGTCGGCCTCGCCGAGGTGGAGCAGGGCAAGTTTGTCGATGGCAAGTGGGTCATTACTCGCCGAATCGCTGGCGACGACGATGGGCAGGGCGATCTGCTGACCATCAATCCGGAGAAGATTGAGCGCGTGCAGCTCTATCGTTTCCCATAGAGCTTTTGCGCGTTTCTTCTCAAGTCTGGGCGCCCCACCCTCGCTGTCCGCCGCGGTTCGCCGCGGCGGACCACACCTGGGGCACCCGCAGGTCAGCGGTTCATTCTTGTCTTGCCGGCTGCGGTGTCGTTCTATGCGGACCAGGCCGGCCGGTTGGCGCGCGCGGCGGAGGTGTACCCCATATCCGTGGAGATGCCGCGCACGCACTGCAGCAGTTGGTTGGCGATCAAGGGCAGCTTGTGGGCGGTCACGCGGAACGACGGCCCGGAGACGCTGACCGCCGCCACCGGCAGCCGTTGCGCATCCAGCACTGGCACGGCGATGCAGCGCAACCCCTCCTCGAGCTCCTCGTCGTCCACGGCGTAGCCGCGGCGGCGGGTCTTCTCCATCTCCGCGCGCAAAGCTTCAGCGGTAACGATGGTGCGCGGCGTGAAGCGCTCGAAGCGAATGCGGCGCAAGACATCGGCGGCCCGCTCCTCGGGCAGAAACGCCAGCATCGCCTTGCCCACCGCGGTGCAGTGCACCGGATTGCTGGCCCCGATGCGGGTGATCATGCGCACCGAGCGGGCCGGTTCGATCTTGTCCAGATAGATGACGCGCGCGGCCTCCAGAATGCAGAGGTGCGCGGTCTCCTCGGTCTCCGCAACCAGGCGGCGCAGGTGGGGCTGGGCGCGATCGCGCAGATCGTACTGCTCGATGGCCCGATTACCAAGATCGTAGAGCCGCAGCCCCAGGCGAAACTTTCCGCTGGCCGTCCGCTCCACCATGCGGTGCCGCTCCAAAACCATCAGAAAGCGGTGCGCGGTGCTCTTGTGCAGTTGCAGGGACGACGCAACCTGCGCCAATCCCAGTGGTATATCGCTTTCTCCGAGCAGGTCGAGTACGGCAAAAGCCCTGTCAAGGGCCTGAACCTTGTAGGTGCCTTGCGGGGCTATCTCTCGCATTGTGGGCCTCTGTGTCGCAGCATGATCGCTATTCCAGTGTCCCCGGAGGCTGAGTGCGTGTCAAGTATTGGGACGAAACTTCTTCCGATGAGACGATTGGATCGATTCTTCACAGGGAAACCAACTCATGCTACGATTGCCGGAATGTTGGCCGCGAAATGAATCGAATCGGAGAGGCAGCAATGCGCCGGGAGTGTGATAGAGTTCGTTACGAAAGCCCGCTTCTCGAGGCGCCATCGATCTCCTGAAGAGCAAATACTTTTGGTCCAAAGCGAGGAGTGCGATGTCATCAGCTCAGATACAGCAACAGACTCCTGCTCCGCCTCTGCCCGTCCCGCCTCTGCCGGTGCAGCCTCCACCCGTGTCCGCCCCTGAGCATACTTATAGACCAGCCCTGCTCCGGCTGCTGTGGGGCCTTGCAAGCATCTGCATTCTCGGCGTCATCCTGGCTCTGGGACAGTTTTTCTGGTTATTCGCCTGGACTCAGGGACGTGTGGACGCCGGCGCTTTCGCGCAAACTCACGCACAGTTCTCGATGCCGGCAGGCGTCTCCTCTCCAGATTTACAAAAAGCCGTTGAAGCGGCTGTTGACGCATCCATCAAACGCGAAGAACTGCTCCTCGACAAGCTTCTATTGGTTGTGGGCCTTTACTCCACCATCCTCAGCGTTCTCGCTCTGGCCACAGTCTTTGCTAGCCGCCAGGACGCCAAAGAGCAGTTGGTCAGCGTCAATGCCAAGGCCGATGCACTGGGCGCCAGCGTCCAGCAGCAACTTACCGCCATACAAGCCAAAGCCCTGAACGATGTGGATGCCCTCAAGTCGCAGGTCAGATCTGAATTCCCGATCATTTCCCAATTGCAGAGCCGCGTCCTGAATCTCATCCTTAAACTCGAAGCAAAATATCCGGAGGACCAAAACTGGAACCTCCCTCGCCCCAACTCCTGGAAGATGGAAGAGCGGCAGCAGGATATCCTCATCGATGAGTCGCAGATTCTCACCGTGAGCGTGGTCGTACTCGACGACGCAAACTTACTCAAGCTCTATCTTGTGCTGGCAAGGTCGTATCTCGAGCGCTTCAAGACCGGCTCCCTGACCGACGGCGATGCCGCGCGCGCCTATCTCTACGCAGGCCGCGCCATCGAATGCGATCAGAGCAGCGCCGAGGCCTTTCGCATGCGCGGACTCATTGCCCTCTCGCGCTTCGACAGCGCATCGCCGGCGCGTCAAAAAACCGACGAGTTCCGTGACTTGCTCGAGCACGCCAAGCAGGACTTCGCCCAGTGCAAGAGCCTTGATCCTCTGAATGCGGGCGCGTTCTACAACCTCGCGCTGATCGCCTTGTACGAGGGCGACCTCGACCGGGCTATCCAGCTCTCCGAGGAACTGCTTGCCGCCAAGCAGGACGTGCCCCGCAAGGCAAAGGAGAAATACTTCCCGGACGTCTATCTCAACCTGGCCTGCTTTGTCGCCCGGAAATCCAAGGCTGCAAGCGATTCGGCAACCCAAAACGCCTTGCATGATCGCATCGTCAAGATTTGTACGGAGGGAAAAGGCTATCTGCTGGCTGAGCTGGGAAGCAGCAGGGCTATGGACAACTTTAGGGAAAGCTTGAAAAGAGAATTGGGCGCAAAGGGAGATTTCGATGGATTGCCGGCAGCCACGAGGGCCGCGCTTGAGGCTTTGCTATAGGCCCTGGCTCATGGGGCACGCAAATCCCCAGAAACCCACAGGAACACGAAGATACCGTGTCTCATCCGCCGATCTGTGGTGAATGAACGCTCTTACCCAATTGGCGGTGTGGCGCGCATGGCTCCCTAAACCTCGTAAACAGCATACCACATTTCTGGCCTGACGAGTCGACGCCAAAGCGGCTTCAGGGAAGCTATCCATAAATAAGTAATTATTTTTCAATAACATACTGCCCGCACCCTTCTTGATCTCTGCCTCTCAATCCACCCTCGGCACCCCCGCTTGCCCGCCACCACAAGCGGCTCATTGCGTCATGAATGTCTCTCACGACTCATCGATCGCAAAAACTACGGCAAGTTCTCCTCCACCGCGTCCCCCTCGCCAGGCACCACGTCTCCCTCACCCGGCGCCAGAAAGAGGTTCGCCTCCAGCCCGTGCTGGCGAGTATAGAGGTCGTAGTAGCGTCCGCCCAGCGCGAAGAGTTCGGCATGGTTGCCGCGCTCCACCACCAATCCCTGCTCCACCACCAGAATCTGGTCGGCGCGGCGGATGGTCGACAGCCGGTGGGCGATCACAAAGGTCGTCCGCCCCTCCATCAGCTTGCTAAGCCCGGCCTGGATCATGGCTTCGGACTCCGAATCCAGCGAGCTGGTGGCCTCGTCGAGGATGAGGATGCGCGGATCGGCCAGCAGCGCGCGCGCGATGGAGAGCCGCTGCCGCTGCCCGCCCGAGAGCTTCACGCCGCGCTCGCCCACAATGGTGTCGTAGGCTTCCGGATAATGCTCGGCGAACTCGTCCACGCGGGCCGTGCGGCAGGCGAAGAGAAACTGCTCCTCGGTGGCGTTGGGCCGCGAAAACAGGATGTTCTCGCGAATGGTCCCATCGAAGAGGAACGAGTCCTGCAGCACCACGCCCAACTGGGAGCGGAAGGTGTTCAGGTCCACTTGCGCAAGGTCCACGCCGTCCACCGTCACGCGCCCGCTGGTGGGCGTATGGAAGGCGCACAGCAGGCTGATGATGGTGGACTTGCCCGACCCCGACGAGCCAACCAGCGCGGTCACCGTTCCCGGCTCGGCCACGAAGCTGACGCCGTGCAGCACCGGCTTGCCTTGCTGGTAGGCGAACTCCACATCTTCAAAGCGAACCGTTCCCTGGATGGGCGGCATCTTGAGCGTGCGCCCCGGCGCCTGGTTCTCTTCGAGCTCGGCCATGATCTCGTTGGTGCGGTCCAGCCCGGCGAAGGCCTCTGTCAACTGCGTGCCGATGTTCACCATCTGGAAGACCGGCGCGATCATGAACGCCAGGAACATGTTGTAGCTGAAGTAGTCGCCGACCGTCCAGGTGTTGCCCAGCACCCGATGGCCGCCCAGCCACATCACCAGCGAAGATACGAGGCCCAGTACGGTCGTGGATGCGGCGCCGAGAGCGCTGGTCATGGTCAACGACTTCATCACGTTGGCCAGCAGCCGATCAACGCCGGCGGCAAAGACTCCAGCCTCGCGCTCCTCGGCGTGATAGCCCTTGATGACCCGCACCCCGCCCAGCGACTCGGTCAGCCGGCCGGTAACCTCGGCGTTGATCTTGCCCCGCTCGCGGAAGATGGGGCGGATGACCCTGAAGCCGTACTGCAGGACAATGACAAAGACCCCCAGCACGGAGAAGACCGTCAGCGTGACCGTCACGCTGAGATGCAGGAGATAAATGAAGGCCAGCACCGCGGTGAGCATGCCGCCCACAAACTCCACCAGCCCGGTCCCCACCAGGTTGCGCACGCCCTCCACGTCGGTCATGATGCGCGCCACCAGCGTGCCGGTGCGGTTCTCGTCGTAATAGGCCACCGGAAGCAGCCCCACATGGCGCTGGACCTGGCGGCGCATCTCGGCAATCAGCCGCTGGCCGGCCTTGGAGAGGAGTTGTGTAAGCGAGAAAGAGGTAATGGCCTGCACCACCATGGCTGAGAAGACCACTGCGATGATGCCGGGCAGCAGCTCAGGATGCGGGTGCTGCGTTGAGAGGACTTTGTCGAGCAGCGGCTTGGCGGTATACGGCAGCACCAGTCCGGCGACGCGGTTGACGGCCATCAGCCCCAGGCCGGCCAGCAGCAGGCCCTTGCGCGGCGCCATCAGCGCCCAGACCTGCGGCCACAGCTTCTTCAGTTCAGGCTTGCGCTTGGGCAAATCCGTCTGCCCCGCCCTCGCTCCGCGTCCACGAGGCGTGCGCTCGGCGCGCACGTTCATGCCCATCGCGCCGCCGCGCATGGCGCCCATGCGCTACTCCTTGACCTTGCGCATAGCGGCAATGGCTTCAGACTGCCGCGCGGTGAGGAAGGAGCGCGCGCACAGGATCACGTAAATGAGCAGCAGCCAGCCCAGCACAAGCAACGCTGCCAGTGCATTCATGTCCAATTCTTTGCCGGAGGCCAGGCTGTGGAAGATTCCGGCGATCGCTCCCACAAAGCCCAGCGCGGCGATGGTCACGTTGATGTGCATGAACAGCTTGCGCGAGCCTTCTTTGGAGCGCATGGCCAGGAATCCGAAGACTCCAAACACGATACCGAACCACAACGGAATCAGTAGCGTGGGGTACAGGCTGCCGGTGCCCAGATAACTGCCCAGACCCAAACCGGCCAACAGAACCGCAAAGACCAGTGTCACCAATACCATGCCAAACCTCATTCCCTGTGCGCGTCAAGAATACCAGTTCAAGTGGCCCGGTAGATCGTCAGCGATCTTCAACGCTCAATTTCATGGCGCGAAAATCGATGGTGAGCGGAATCGTCTGCGAGATCAGATCGAAACCGAGGTTTCCAGCCGCCAAGTCTCCATTCAGGTCGTTAGGGCTGACTGTCTGCCAGCGCCGGAAGGCAGGCAGCCGCAAACAAGACGACTCCAGTCAGGAGCGCGCGCATGCCGGAAATGATCGCACATCCATGAAGGGGTAGTAAATGGTTTGAGCATTGATTCTTCGAGGATGGTGACTTCAAA
>JBEKCX010000185.1:0-6955 GCA_050014655.1 Occallatibacter sp.
CAGTTGGCGTCGCCCAGGCTCACCGAGGCGTACTCGCGGCGGAAGCCCTCGCTGCCGACCGCGAGTTCGATGGCCTCGGCCACCTCGGCTTGAGAGGGCCAGATGTCTTTGAGATAGACGGGCTGGCCGGCGTGGTCGGCGCCGAGCGAATCGGTCTCGAAGTTGTGGCCGATATTGCCGGCCAGCGCGTAGGCCACCACCAGCGGCGGGCTCATCAGGTAGTTGGCGCGCACGTCCACGTTCACGCGGCCCTCGAAGTTGCGGTTGCCGCTGAGCACGCTGACAGCAACCAGCCCGTGCTCTTCGATGGACTTGGAAACGTCGGCGGGCAGAGGGCCGGAGTTGCCGATGCAGGTGGTGCAGCCGTAACCCACCACGTTGAAGCGCAGCTTCTCCAGATAGGGCAGCAGGCCGGCCCTGGCGTAGTAGTCCGTGACCACCCGCGAACCCGGCGCCAGCGAGGTCTTAACCCACGGCGGCACGGTCAGACCTTTCTCCACGGCCTTCCTGGCCAGGATTCCGGCGGCCATCATTACGGAGGGGTTGGAGGTATTGGTGCAGCTGGTGATGGCCGCAATCACCACCGAGCCGTGATCGAGATAGGGGTCCGGATCGACGCCGAAACGGGCCTTGACGGTCGATAGTCGCGTCTCACTCTGTGATGGCCTGTCATCCTGAGCGGAGTCCGCCGCGGCGGACGGAGTCGAAGGACCTGCGGCTGCTTTGCTCCCCACGCAAGCATCGGTCACAGCTCCGCGCTCCCAGGCGGCTACGGTCCGCGACCCGAGCGGCTTGGCCGTGGGCGCAAGCAGGCTGGGCAGTTGCCGGGCGAAGCTGGCCGCGGCGTCCTTGAGCGGCACGCGATCCTGGGGACGCCTGGGACCGGCCACGCAGGGCTCGACCGCGCCCAGATCCAGTTCCAGGGTCTCCGTGTACTCGGCCTCGGGCGAGCCGGCGGTGTGGAAGAGGCCCTGAGCTTTGTAGTAGTTCTCGACGAGCGCAATCTGCTCCTCGCCGCGGCCGGTTAGGCGCAAGTAGCGGAGCGTCTCGGCGTCCACCGGGAAGATGCCGCAGGTAGCGCCGTACTCGGGCGCCATATTGGCGATCGTGGCGCGGTCGGCCAGAGGCAGCGCGGCGATGCCGGGTCCGTAGAACTCGACAAACTTGCCCACCACGCCCAGCTTGCGCAGCGCCTGGGTCACGGTGAGCACCAGATCGGTGGCGGTCGCGCCCTCGCACAGCTTGCCGGTCAGCCTGAAGCGCACCAGCATGCTGACGGCCTGGCCCAGCATGGCTGCCTCGGCCTCGATCCCGCCCACGCCCCAGCCCAGCACGCCCAGGCCGTTGATCATGGTGGTGTGCGAGTCGGTGCCGACTAAAGTATCTGGATAAGCGACGAGTTCTCCGTCGATCTCGGTGGTGAAGACCACACGCGCCAGGTACTCGAGATTCACCTGGTGGCAGATGCCCATTCCGGGCGGCACGGCCGAGAAGTTGCGAAAGGCGGTCTGCCCCCACTTGAGGAAGGCGTAGCGCTCGCGGTTTCTCTGAAATTCCAAAAGAGTATTTGCCGCAAGAGCGCCCACGGCGCCGAACTCGTCCACCTGGACGGAATGGTCGATGACCAGCTCGGCGGCGATGAGCGGATTGACCCGCGCGGGGTCGCCGCCCAGGGTCTTGATGGCGTCGCGCATGGCGGCCAGATCGACGATGGCGGGCACGCCGGTAAAGTCCTGCATCAGAACGCGAGCGGGCATGTAGGCGATCTCGCGGCTGGGCTCTGCCTTGGCGTCCCAGTTGGCCAGAAACTCGATCTCCGCGGCGGTCACATTCACGCCGTCTTCGCGGCGCAGCAGATTCTCTAGCAGAATCTTCAGGCTGAAGGGCAGGCGGCTCAGGTTGAAGCCGCGCGAGGCGAGCGCCGGCAGGCTATAGAAGGTATAGGCACGGTTGCCGGAGTGAAGCGTGGCCTTGCTGTCGAAGCTGTTCATTGGGGGAACGCCTTTCTATCCGCGCGCAGGCGGATGGGCTATAGACCCTGTTGCCGGAAGCTCCGCCGTGGGGAGATCCCGCCGGATTGCGCGCCTTACGCTGCAATCCTAAACGATCTTCAACTGGATAGTTGGCTCAGCGGGAGGGAAGCCGGCCGCGGTCGCGCCGGCCGCGGCGAAAGCGTCTGAGGCGGGGCGTTGCTTTTGCGGGAATGGCGTTGCGGAAGCGCATGGTTTCAAGGAGAATTCTAGCGCGGTTTGGCCGTAATTGGGAACAGCGGCGGCGAACGGAATCAAGCCACCAGCGAAGCCGAAAGCCGCACGCCAAGCGCATGCATCACCTTGAGAGCCGTCCCCAACTCCGGGTTGCCTGCATCGCTCAACGCGCGGTATAACGCTTCGCGGGCGATGCCCGTGTCGCGCGCGAGCTGCGCCATTCCGCCACGGGCGCGCGCCACGGCCCCCAGCGCCTTGGCGATGTAGCGCGGATCGTCGCTCTCCAGCGCCTCAGTCAGATAGGCCGATACAGTTTCTTCATTGGTAAGAAACTCGGCCGCATCGTACGGCATGGTTTCAAGCGCCATCGGCTCACTCCCCTTCTCGCAGCAGGCCGGCCAGTATCTTTGCCCGCCTGATGTCGTCATCCTGTGTACTCTTGTCTCCACCGCACAGCAATACGATCACCACATCGCCATGCTGGACGAAATAGACGCGGTAGCCTGGTCCAAAGTCGATCTTCATCTCCACGACGCCTGCGCCAACGCTCCGTGTATTCCCAGGGTTTCCCTCTTCCAGCCGGTCAATCCGCGCCAGGATCTTCGCACGCCCTTGCCGGTCTCTCAAGCCGTTCAGCCATGCGGCGAATTCTCTGGTGCGGCGGATTTGCACGTTGGCCGCCCCCCAAGTCAAGGTCGATTGTAACTTACAGATTACTCCTTGGCAAGCCCTGACCTCCGCTGGCCTCAAAGCTGGGCGGAGTCCATGTGGTTGACGCCGTAGGAATCCAGCACATCGCTGAGCGTAACGATGCCTTCCAGTTTGTGAATATCCGCCCGGTGAACCACGGGCAAGAGATCGAGATGGTACGCGCTCATGCGTTCGAGAGCCAGATGCAGGGCATGATCCATGTGGACATGCGGGACGCCGGTTGTCTCCACAAGGCTGGTCAGCGGCTGTTCCTCTCTGCCATCGGAAAAGGCGCGTTCCAGCGTCTCCGCGGTTAACATGCCCAGAAAGTACTGCCTGTCGGTCACCGGCCAGACGCGCAGTGGCGCGGAACGAGTCTGATCCATCGCATCCTTGACGCACATCCGCGCGGAGAGAATCTGCGGAGATCTGCGCATGACCTGGGCCACCGTGCGCCGGCTGGTTTGGTGAAGCGTGGCGGGGCTGGGCAGATGAATGCCATCCTGAAGAGCCAATGCCTCGTAGATGGGCTGCTTCTGGAGGCGTCTGGAGATGAACAGGCTGGTCAGGTTGGCGATCATCAAAGGCACAATGACGGCGTAATCGCGCGTCATCTCAAAGATCATCAGCACCGAGGTCATGGGAACGCGCACGATGCCCGCGAAGACCGCTCCCATGCCGACCAGGGCATAGGCCCCGGGGGTTGCGGTGTACGCCGGCAGCAGGTGATGGGCCACGGCGCCGACAGCGCCTCCTAGCATGGCGCCGAGGAAGAGGCTGGGGCCGAAGATTCCGCCGGCGTTGCCCGAGGCATAGCTGACGGTGACGCCAACGAGCTTGAGCGCTACCAGAAGCAGCATCAACTTGAGGGCCATCGATCCGTTCAAAGCATTGCCGACGTAGGTGTAGCCAACGCCCAGCACCTGAGGCACAAGCCAGCCCATCAGGCCCACTGCCACGCCGCCCACTACCGGATGCCACCAGCGCGTGCTCCTGGGCAAATGCAGAAAGAGCTTGCGCATGCCCAGCAAGAGCTTGGTGAAGGCTACGGACAGAAAGCCGCCGGCGATACCCAGCAGCGCGTAGATGCCGAGCTCCAGCGGGTGAACCAATTCATATTGCGGCACCTGAAACAGAGGGTTGTTGCCCAGCATCAGGCGCAAGACGGCCCAGGAGGTGGCCGAAGCCAAGACTACGGAACCCAGGATGGGCGCGTTCATGTCGCCCATGATCTCTTCGAGAGCGAACAGCACCGCCGCCATGGGAGTGTTGAAGGCGGCGGCGATGGCGGCGGCGGCTCCCACGGGAATCAGAGCCTTTACCCGTTCCGGGCGCAATCCGAGCGCACGGCCAAGGACAGAGGCGATTCCCGCGCCGACCTGGACGGATGGTCCCTCGCGGCCCAGCGGAATCCCGCTGGCCAGGGTGGTTGCCGTGCAGAAAAACTTGCCCAGAACGGTGCGCAGGGAGATGAATCCGTCCCGGGCAAAGAGCGCGGCCTTGGTCTGGGGCACGCCGCTGCCACGGGCATAGGGAAAATAGCGAAAGAGGAGGTAGCCCATGGCCAGCGATCCCGCCACGGGAACCAGCACGCGCCTCCACGCGGCGCTGCCGGGGGGATACAGGCGCATTCCCAACCGCTCGGTAAGCACGATGAACGCGACCACAGCAAGGCCAGTGAGGGCCCCGATCAGCAGGGAAAGAAGCAGGAATATCTGCTCCTCGCGCTCGTGAAGACTCTCCGACCAGCGCGAGCGCAGGGCCGTTCGCCAGCTCTTTTCAGGCTGGTTCTCAGTGGTGGCAACAGAGGCCATGGAGACAGTTTACGCGAAGTCGAATTCTCGCCTGACAATCCAACCGGCCGCGCCGCAGGCTCCGCTAATACTGCCGCGGCTCCATGTTGTAGAGGAAGAACGCCCGCAACTCAAGATACGGCCCGTGGAAGTCCCTGGGCAGGGGCGGATAGTTGGAGCCGGTGAGCGCGCCCCAGGCGGCGCGGTCCAGGGCCACATCGCCGGAACGGCCCTCCAGCACCATGCTTCCATCCATCAAGCGGCCGTTGGGCAGCACTTTAAAGCGAATCGCCACCATGCCCGACTTGAGAATGGGCGCATTCACCTCGTCGGGAATCAGAGGATCCCAGGTGCGCTCCGTCTCCCAATGCCAGCGCTGCAGCCAGGAGGTGAAGTCCACGCCCTGGGTGTCGGAGAGGACCTCGACCCCACCGGAGCCAGCCCCAGGATGACGCGGCAGGCCGCCTGAGCCGAGGTTGCCCGCGCTGCCCTGGCCGCGACTGCGCGCCGCGTCCCTCATGGCGTCGCGCAACTGGTCGGCGGGGTTCTGAGAGCCCAGGGCAAAGTTTGGCCGTGCCGGCACGGCGGCGGGACGCGGCGCCTCGACCTGCGACTCAGGGGCGGGAGGAATGGGTGGCGCGGGCTGAGCGGGAGCCGGCGGCGGGGGCGCGGGGGCCGGCGCGGGCGGCGCAGCCCGGTTCATGGCCTCCAGCGTCTGCTTGTCGATCTCCGGCGGCTTTTCGGGAACGGGGCTGATCTTCACTTTTGGCGGCGCCGGACGCGAAAGCTCCGGCGGGGAATCCAGATAGGTAAAGTCCTTGTGATTCAAGAGGGCCTGGTTGCGATCGACGACGAGCGGCACGTTGAAGACATATTTGGGGAGCAAGACAAGCGCCGTAAGGAGCGCCAGATGGATGAAGATAGCGATCCAGAAGCCTTCGCGCAAACGCGCCCAGCGGCGCTCATCCTCGAGTTCGCTAATCATCTCCAGCAGTTCGTGGGTGTCGTAGTCGACCCAGCGCGAAGCGCGGACGACGCGAGGCTCCGGCTGGGGCGCGGGCGCTACGCTGCCAGACTGCCGGCTCGCCTCGGGGCTGGCGTCGGGCGGCGGCGCGGGGCTCGACTCGGGCGGCCCGCCGGGCTCGTTCGCGTGATTTGGCGCTTCGATGGGGGGCATCCGTGGCTGAGGAGCCAGCCTGGACGCACACCCCGCCCAGCGGCTCCGTTTCGATTCCTTTCCTTCTATTCTCTCATTCCGCCGTAACCCTCGCGCGGCGCCCAGGCCCGTACAATGGTTGCTGACAGTTAAGACGGATCAGCGGCTGGAAGGGGACTCTGTTTGAAAGCTGTTTTTGCTCGGATAATGGCCAAGTGGAATCTGGTGCTGCTGCCCTTTCTCGCCAAATTCGGCATTTGGGGCGTGGGCCTGGTTGCAATGCTCGATTCCTCCACCATTCCCGTTCCCATGGACGCGATTCTGGCGCTCCTTATCTGGAACAACAAGTCCCATTTTTGGCTGTACTGCCTGATGGCCTCCGCCGGCTCGGCTGTGGGCGGCCTGCTGCCCTACGGGCTGGGCCGCGCGGGCGGCGAGCTGTTTCTGCTCAAGCGCGTCAATCGCGAGCGCTATGAGAAGATGCGCACCCGCTTCGAACGCCAGGAGTTCCTGGCCATCATGATTCCCTCGATGATGCCTCCGCCCGCGCCGTGGAAGGTCTTCGTCTTTGCCGCCGGCGTCTTCGAGATGCGGGTCGCGCCCTTCATGCTGTCCGTCTTTGCCGGGCGCATGGTGCGCTGGCTGGCGCTCTCGCTGCTGGTGCTGAAGCTGGGGCCGGGCGCGGTGGAAGTGGTGGCGCACCACTCCCTCGCGCTGGTTGGTGTGGGGGGCGGCCTGACAGTGGTTGGCTTCGCCTGGTGGTGGATGCGGAAGAAACGGGCCGGCAAGACCATGGAAGACTAGCCCGGCATTCGCGGCGCAGCTTCGGAGCGGTTGGTCGCAGTCGTTTGACAAACGAAGTGCGCAATTGACGAATTACTCAGGACTGAGTATTTGGAGCCGCTATGTCCGTTCCCTTTTACATTCTGGGCCTTCTCCGGCGCTTCGGGCCACGGCACGGCTACCAGATCGACAAGATCCTGGTTGAACAGGTCGCCGACTTCGCCAGGATCAAGCTGCCGAACGTCTACTATCACCTTGATCGAATGGCGGCCGGCGGCGATCTGGACGCCGCGCGCGAGAAGAACTCCTCCCGCCCGGAGAAGACC
>JBEKCX010000186.1:0-5733 GCA_050014655.1 Occallatibacter sp.
CATGAACATCTGTACCTATACGAATTGGTTCCAAGTGGGTCAATCCTATGTGGAACTGGGATGGATTCTCGACCCGCTCTCGGCCGTGATGCTGGTGATGGTCAGCTTCGTGGGCCTGCTCATCTTCATCTACTCCATCGGCTACATGGAGCACGACGAGAACTTCACGCGCTTCTTCTGCTTCATGTCGCTCTTTGCCGGAGCGATGCTGGGCGTCGTGATTGCCAACAGCCTGCTGCTGCTCTTCATGTGCTGGGAGTTGGTCGGACTTACATCTTACCTACTGATCGGTTTCTGGTATCAGAAGCCCGCTGCCGCCGCGGCCGCCAAGAAGGCCTTCCTCACCACCCGCGTGGGCGATGTCTTCTTTCTGCTCGGAATGGTCTGGCTCTACAGCCAGACGGGCACGCTGCTCCTCTATAAAGGCGGCGCGGGAGCAATTGAGCCTGCCGCGCTCAGCGGGTTGCTGGCGCAACAAGCGGGCCTGGGACTCACCGCGGCGGGCGCCATTGGATTGCTGATCTTCTGCGGAGCGGCGGGCAAAAGCGGCCAGTTTCCGCTGCATGTTTGGTTGCCGGATGCAATGGAAGGCCCCACTCCTGTCTCCGCGCTGATCCACGCGGCGACCATGGTGGCCGCCGGCGTCTATCTCATTGCGCGCGTTTACCCGCTCTTAGCCGCCGGCCCGTGCGCCTGCGGAAGTACAACAGCGTTGATTGTCGTCACCTGGGTAGGCGCGTTTACCGCCGTCTTCGCCGCGCTGATCGCCGTGGCTCAGAATGACATCAAAAGAATCCTGGCTTACTCCACCATCTCGCA
Source organism: Occallatibacter sp. (assembly GCA_050014655.1). Taxonomy (GTDB): domain Bacteria; phylum Acidobacteriota; class Terriglobia; order Terriglobales; family Acidobacteriaceae; genus Telmatobacter. Next base: position 820 of record JBEKCX010000186.1, read on the forward strand.
GCTCGGCTACATGATGGCCGGGCTGGGCATGGGCGGCGTGGCCGTGGGCGTCTTCCATCTCATCACCCACGGCTTCTTCAAAGCGCTGCTCTTCCTGGGCGCGGGTTCGGTGATTCACGGCTGCCGCGACGAGCAGGACATTCGCCGCATGGGCGGGCTGCGCAAAGCCATGCCGCTTACCTTTCTCACTTATGCGATCGGAATGCTGGCCTTGTGCGGCTTTCCGTTGCTGTTCTCCGGCTTTTGGAGCAAGGATGGGATTCTGGACGCCGCGCTGCACTGGAGCGTCGCCAGGACTCCGCTTTACATGCTGGTCTTCGGCGCGCTGGTGACTGCGTTTTACATGACGCGCCAGGTGGCTTACGTCTTCTTCGGCGCGCAAAGAGGCGATGAACCGGCGCACGAGAGCCCCAGAGTAATGACCGCGCCGCTGGTGATTCTGGCCTTCTTCGCCATGGCTCTGGGGTTGATTGGAACGCCGGCGTGGCCGTGGTTCCGGGCCTTCATCGATGGCCGCGCGCTGAGCCTCGACTGGCATGGCTTTGACGAGCCGGGACTGCTCGCGCTGATGGGAACTTCGACGTTGGTGGTGTTTCTGGGGCTCGGCTTGGGGTGGTGGCTTTATGGCCGCCAATCGCCCGCGCCGGAGCAGCCCGATGCGCTGGAAGAGCTCGCGCCAATGCCGTGGGGCTGGCTGCGCGACCGGCTGTATGTGGATGAGTTATACGGCGCAACCGTGATCGCGTTTTACTCGTGGTGGGCGCGGGTTGCCGACTGGCTCGACCGCCGCGTCTGGGGCGGAGCGGTGGCCGGAGTTGCGTGGGCCTTCCGCGGATGGGCGCAGTTCAACCGCTTCCTCGACACGAACTGGGTCGATGGCGGCTTCGACAAGGGCTGCGAAGAGCTGGCCAGCGGCGGAGGCCTGCTCTCGCGCGTGCAGAACGGGCGCGTGCAGACCTACCTGAGAATCCTGGCCGCAGGCGTGGTGGCGCTGGTTGCGATTCTGATATGGAGCAGCCGGCCATGAGCGGATTCCCCATATTGACCACGTTGACCGTGCTGCCGCTCGTGGGGGCGGCGATTGCGCTCCTGTCGGGCAGGCACGCCCGCGCCGTGACGTTGTTGACGACTCTCACCAGCCTGGCGCTCGCGCTCGTCGTGTGGACCCACCTGCCCGCGAATGGAACGATGGGAATGGTAGAGCAGCACGCGTGGGCGCCGTCGCTGGGCATCGAATATCACCTGGGCGTGGATGGATTGGGCGCGCTGATGGTGTTGCTTTCGGCCATTGTGACGCTGATGTCGGTGGATGCGGCCAACCGCGTGCATCATCAGCCGGGTCTCTACTTCGGGTTGGTGCTAACGCTAGAGTCGGGGCTCTTCGGATCGTTCACGGCGCTGAACTTCTTCCACTGGTTTTTGTTTTGGGAGCTGAGCCTGATTCCGGCCTTCTTCCTCATCAAACTGTGGGGCGGCGCGCGCCGCGGCCCGGCGGCCACGCAGTTCTTCGTCTATACCATGGCCGGCTCGGTGGCGCTGCTGGTGGCGTTTCTCGCCGTCTTTGTCTCCACCGGCAGCATGGACTTTGGCCGCCTCACCTTTCTGGCCTCGACGGGCGAGTTGGAGCGCATGGTCACGGCGCATCTGGGGCCGGTGATGCTCTGGCTGGCCATTGGCGTCCTGGCCGGGTTTGCGGTCAAGGTGCCGATGATCCCCTTCCACACCTGGCTGCCCGCGGCCTACGCCGAAGCCCCTTCGCCGGTTACGATGCTGCTCACCGGCGCCATGTCCAAGATGGGTGTCTACGGATTGCTGCGGATTGCGATTCCGCTCTTCGGGCCGCAGATTGCCCGCATGCGCACGCCGCTGCTGGTGCTGGCTGTGGCCACAGTGGTAATGGGCGCGTGGGCGGCCGCGGCGCAGAAGGATTTGAAGCGCGTCTTCGCCTATTTGTCGGTAAATCATCTGGGCTACTGTCTGCTGGGCATCTTCGCGTTGGCGGTTCCGGCTGCGGGCGCAGCGGCGTCCGCCGTGGCGGACCAGGCGGCGGCGCTCGACGGCGTGATCCTGCAGATGTTCAACCACGGCCTGACGGCGGCGGCGCTCTTCTGGTTTGTGGCCATGATCCAGCAGCGCACGGGCGGCCATCGCGGCATCGACCAATTCGGCGGGCTGCGCAAGCCCGCGCCGGTGCTGGCCGGGCTGATGGGCATTGCGCTCTTCTCTTCGCTGGGTTTGCCGGGGCTCAACCAATTTGTCGGCGAGTTCCTCATCTTTCGCGGCGTCTTTCCGCTGGCGTGGGTGGCGGCCACGGTCTCCGTTCTCGGTTTGCTGGTGACTGCGGCGGTGATTCTGACGGTCATTCAGAAGGTCTTCAACGGGCCTGTGGCAAAGCACTGCGAAGGCTTCCCCGATCTGCACCACGGCGAGCGGCTGGCGCTGGCCCCCGTGATCGGCCTGATGCTGCTCTTCGGCATCCTGCCGCGGTTGATTCTGGACAGCGTGAACCCGACGGTTGTGAACCTCTTGGCTCACTGGAGATTCTGATGCTGGCGTGGACGATCTATCTCTCGTTTGCCGGAGCCATTGCCGAGGCGCTGCTGCCCAAGGGGCGGAATGCGCTGGCGCGCTGGCTGGCGCTCGTGGTGGCCGTGGCTGGGCTGGTGCTAGCTGTGGCGGGATTTGCGGCCGGCATGGGGCAGGGAAGAGAGACGCTTATCGATCTGCCCTGGGTGCCGTCCATGGGCATTCACTTCCTTCTCGCCGCCGACGGCATCAGCCGCGTGCTGGTGTTGCTTACCGGTTTGGCCGCGGTGGCGGGCGTGCTCTTCAGTTGGAATATCGACCTGCGCACCAATGAGTTCTTCGCCTTCTTTCTGGCGCTCATTGGCGGTGTCTACGGCGTCTTCCTCAGCTTCGACCTGTTTCTTCTCTTCGTCTTCTACGAAGTCGCCATCGTGCCAAAGTACTTCCTGATCGCCATCTGGGGCTCCACGCGGCGAGAGTACGCGGCCATGAAGCTGGCGCTCTTCTCCTTCGGCGGCTCGGCGATGGTGCTCGTCGGCCTGCTGGCCGCCTACGCCACGGCGGGCAGCCACTCCGCGGGCCTCGTCGCGCTGGCGAATGCCGGCCTGCCGGCGAGCTTCCAGATGTGGTGCTTCCCGCTGGTCTTCACGGGTTTTGCGATTCTGGCCGGCATGTGGCCCTTCCACACCTGGGCGCCCACCGGTCACGTAGCCGCGCCCACGGCCGCCTCCATGCTGCTCGCCGGCGTGGTGATGAAGCTGGGCGCTTACGGCTGCCTGCGGGTCGCCATCGCGCTCTTCCCCTGCGGCCTCGATCCGTGGGGATTCTCGCTTGCCGGCATCGGCTCCTGGCGCGATGTCTTCGCGCTTCTCGCCCTGGTCGGCATCGTCTATGGGGCGCTGGTGGCGCTCGTGCAGACCGACTTCAAGTTCGTCATCGGCTACTCCAGCGTCAGCCACATGGGCTTTGTGCTCCTCGGCCTGGTCACGCTGAACCAAATCGGCATGACCGGCGCGGTGTTGCAGATGTTTTCGCACGGCATCATTGCGGGCCTGCTCTTCGCCATCGTGGGGCGCGTCGTTTACGAGCGCACCCACACGCGCCAGTTCGCGGAGCTGGAGACGATGCACCTATCGAAGCGCCTGCCCTTTGCCGCCTGGGCCTTCGTGATTGCCGGAATGGCCTCGATGGGGCTGCCGGGCTTCTCCGGCTTCGTGGCCGAGTTGCAGGTGCTGGTGGGCGCGTGGATGGTCAAGCCGTGGTGGACGCTGGCGGCGGGCATCGGCATCGTGGTGGGCGTGGCTTATACCTGGAGGGCCATGCAGAAGGCCTTCTTCAGCGATGCGCTGCCCGCCGCGCACGTGCTTGAGCAGGAAAACGCGCATCCGCTGGCCGCGATCACCTGGCCTGAAGTTACCGGCGTGGCGCTGCTGGCCGGAGTGAGTTTGTTTGTCGGGCTGTACCCGAAGATTTTGCTCGATCAGATTGAGCCAGCCGTGAAGGCGCTGCTTGCGGGAGGGGGACAATGAACTACGCAGACCTCTTCCGCGTGACGCTGCCGGAGACGGCGCTGGAAGTGGCGGCGCTGGTCGTGCTGATCGTGGACCTGGGCTTCCTGCGCAAAGCCGCGCTCAAGACGCGCGTGACTGTTGCGGCGCTGCTGGGCGTGGTTGGATGCGGGGCGGCGTCGTGGGCGTTGCGGCTTCAAGGCAACAATTGGCACACTTTGGTTGACAGCCTTGACTCCAGATTGCTCGTCACAGGGTATTACGTCGAAGTCGCGCAGACCGGAATTTTGGTTCTGACGTCGCTTATACTGCTCCTCCTCATCGATTCGGATTTTACGAAGCATGTCGGCGAATTCGTAGCCGTGGTTCTCATGGCAGCTTCCGGCGGATTGTTGATTTGTGGTGCGCAGGATCTACTGGTCATCTTTGTGGGGCTTGAATTGCTGAGCCTTGGCCTGTATATCATGACGGCTTTCGCCAAGAGTTCCGGCAAGAGCGCCGAAGCCGCGATGAAGTACTACTTATTCGGAGGAATGTCGGCGGCGTTTCTGCTCTTCGGCTTCAGTTATTTCTATGGGTTGACTGGCAGCACGAATCTTAGGGTGATTCAAGATGCGATTACGGAGCAGGGAACAAGCCCGCTTTTCTATGTGGCCTGGGTGTTGGTCGTAGCGGGTCTCGGTTTCAAAGTTGCAGCTGTGCCGTTTCATCTTTGGGCACCGGACACCTATGAGGGCGCACCCGTACCGGCGGCGGCGTTCATCGCTTCGGTCTCGAAGGTGGCGAGCGTTGCGCTGCTGCTGACCATAGGCGTGAACTGGTTGACCCTTCAGCCCGGCTCGACCTCCGGTCTAGTGGGATTAGCATTCTGGCTCACCAA
>JBEKCX010000187.1:0-5719 GCA_050014655.1 Occallatibacter sp.
CGAATGTAGAGCAGCCCGCCGTGCACGCGCGGGTGCAGCGTCTTGACGCGGCCGTCCAGCATCTCCGGAAAGCCGGTGAGGTCGCTGATGTCCCTGACGGCCAGGCCGGCCTCGCGCAGCGCCCGCGCCGTTCCGCCGGTGGAGACCAGTTCCACCCCAAAGCCGGCCAGCGCCTGGGCAAACTCCACCAGGCCGGTCTTGTCCGTAACGCTCAGCAATGCCCGCCGAATTGGCTTTTCCGCGCTCACAGTCTCGCTCCTTCTCGGGCTCCGCTCATCCGCGCGCAGGTTTCAGGCACAGCGATAGCCGCGGCGTGGCGGGCGAAGACCAAACTCCAGATTACATCGAAGGATCGGCCGCGGATGCCCGATCCAGCGGTCGCGATGCGCTTCGCCCATGATCGAATCTCACCCCCGTCCCACGGCGTTTTCGAAAATGCTTTAGAGTTAAGTCATGGGAAGTTATCCCACCCCACCTCCACCTCATGGACAGCGGCCCGTCCATGGGAGCCCTGGTTTCGACCCGGTGATTCTTCCTCCCGACGCGGGTTATACCCCAGCGCCGCAGCCGGTCCGCCGCCCGCGACGGTGGTGGGCGGCCGCCCCGGCCACGAATTTGCTGGTGGGCATCAACTGCGCGGTTTTTCTGGCCATGGTGGCCAATCATGCCGGCTTTTGGAGCCCATCCCCAGATCTCTTGATGCACTGGGGAGCCGACAACGCAGGCTCCGTGCTGGTCCAAGGCCAATGGTGGCGGATTGTCACCGCGATGTTTGTCCATGTAGGGATCATTCACCTGGCCGCAAATATGTGGTGCCTGTGGAACCTGGGCCTGCTGGCCGAGCCTCTGCTGGGATCGGCGGGGGTGGTGGAGGTCTACATTCTCACCGGCGCGGCCGGCAACCTGCTATCGACGCTCTACAACTGGTGGACGAATTACGCCGACTGGACGAGATACCGCGCCGATTGGCCCACCCACCACGCCTTGGGGGAGCTATTCGACCCTAGCTTCGTGTTCCCGCCGGGCGCGGGAGCGTCGGGCGCCGTCTTCGGCATTGCCGGAGCGCTAATCATCCTGCTCGGGTCGAACCGGCTGCCCGTGCCGCCCCTGGAGCTGAGAAGACTACGCAGGTCGGTCATCTATTTTGCCGCGATCAACCTGGTGATCCCCTTCACATTCAACTTTGGCGCCGCGGTGATGCACGCCGGGCTGCGCATCGACTGGGCGGCCCACCTGGGCGGCTTCTCCTGCGGGCTGATCTTCGCAGCTCCGCTGGTGCCGCGGATCGGCTCGCCGCGGCCCGTTTTTGAGACGCGCCTGCGCATCGCCGTGGCCATGGTGGTGGGAATCCTGGTGCTGTTCGCCTTCTATCTGAGCAAGTTGCCGGGATAGACGATCTGCGCATCCCGCGCGGCGAGGTTCTTCCTGCACTGCATCTCGGATCGGCCAACTCCGGCGCGGCCTTCAACGCGGCGAACTTCGCTCCGCCAAACCCGCTCCGGCTCCCGAAAACCCCGGCCAGGGCCACTTTATCTCTATTGAAACGTTAAAGCCGTGTTACCATTGAATCTCAAGGAGTTGGCAGACCGCCACCCGATCCCGCCAGACCCTACCCCATGAACCTCTATCTCATGCGCCACGCCAATGCCGGACTTGCTCGCGGGAATCCGGCTGTGGACGCCAAGCGGGCACTCATCAAGGAAGGCAAGGAGCAGTGCATGCTGATGGCCCGCGTCTTGAGCGCCCTCAAGGTGCAGGTGGATGTGGTCGTCTCCAGCCCCCTGAAGCGGGCCCTGCAGACCGCCCAGTTTGTGGCCACGGAGCTGGGCTATGAGGCCAAGGTCGAGGTCAGCCCGGCTCTGGCGCCGGGCGCCGAATTCGCGGACTTCCAGCGGTTGCTGGCCAAGTATGCCGGCTTTGAGGGCGTGCTGGTCGTGGGCCACAACCCCAGCGTCTTCCAGTTCCTCGGCCGGCTGATCACCGGCAACGGCGCCGCCGCCATTCGCATGAGGAAGGGCTCGGTGGCCCGCGTAGACATGGACCGCCATCCTCCCCTGTTGCAGTGGCTTATTGATCCACGCATGGCCCGCTCCATCTACTTGAGCGTGCCAAAGAGCTCGCGCCCAAAGACCTCGCGAAAGAAGTAGCCGGGCTGCTTGCGTAGGCTCCAATGCTGCTGCTCCGCGCCCGTCCGCCCCGGCTCCAGCGGCGAGTACCATAACTCCGCCTGTCCCAGGCCGCCATCGGTTCGGCGAAAACCTGCCTCAAACAAACTGCCATCCCGAGGGAACTTCTTCTCCGCCCAACGCATTACCGGTTGTGAAGGGCTCAGGCGGCAGATCATGCAAGACGCACTAGCGGCGTTCGTTCTACACTCGGAGGCGAAAAGGCGATTCACCATGAGCGATGCGCCCAGAGATTCCGATGCCAGCAGTTCTCAGACCACAGACAGGGTTCCCAGCGACAGATTCTCGCCGATGTGGCGCGGGGAAACCGGCGAGTTCCAGCAAAGCGACGAACAATTGATGACCGCGTTCTCGCGCGGCCAGGCCGACGCGTTCAGCGCCCTTTTCCTGCGCTACAAGCAGCCGCTGTTTGGGTTTTTTCACCGCCGCGTGGCCGATCCGGCCCAGGCCGAGGAGCTGACCCAGGAGACCTTTCTCGCCGTCCTGCGGGCGGCGGCGCGCTACCAGCAAAGCGCCCTCTTCCGAACCTATCTCTATGCTGTCGGCTTCAAGATTCTGCGCGCTTATCGCCGCAAGGCCGCGTTTCGGGCCACGTTTCTGGGCGAACAGCCACCCGGCCGCGAGCCGGCGATCGACAACGCCATTGAAACGCAGGCGCTGATGCGCGAGGCGGTGGGGAAGCTGGAGGGGCTGGATCGGGAGGTTCTTCTGCTGCGCGAGTTCGAGCAGTTGAGCTACGCGGAGATTGCCGGGCTGCTCGGCCTGCCGCTGAACACGGTTCGCTCGCGCTTGTTCCGCGCCCGCCTGGCTCTGCACGATCTGCTCGCGGCGCCGGCTTCCCATTCCTCAACCCACGAGTTCGCTCAATCCAAGGAGCGCCTATGAACACCGCTGCCCATCCCGTTGCCCCCGAAGAGATTATGGCCCTCTTCGACGGCGAAGTTGCGCCCGCCGAGGCTCAAGCCGTCTCTGCCCATCTCGACCACTGCGCCGAATGCGCCGGTCTGGCCGACAAGTTGCGCGCCACCTCCGAGTCGCTCGCCCAGTGGGCGGTTCCGCCTGTTCCGTCGAGCGTGGAAGAGACTGTGATGAAGCAGGCTGCACACGTCGCGGCCGGTCGCAGTCCCGCCAAGCAACGATCCTATTTCAGTCCCAGCCTGTGGGGCTGGAAGCAGTGGGCTCTGGGCGGCGGAGGCGTGATGGCCGCGGCTGTGGTCCTGCTGGTCGTCAGCTCGGCAATCTTGTCTCGCCCAGTCAGGCAAGCTGCCCGGAGTGTCGAACCTGCCGAGGAAGCCAGGAGGGAGGCTTACTATCAGCCTCAACCCACCGACAGCGCTGCGCCGATGCCAACACAGAGCGCGGGCCTTGCACAGATGGGCGCACTGAAGTCCCCGGCGCTCGCCCAGGCCGCCAAGCCCTCCGATGAGCCATGGGGGGGCGGAGGCGGTGCACCGCTGCCCACACATCCGGCCGCGGCCGCACCCATGATCGCCCGCACCGTCTCGCTTGCTATCGTCGTGAAAGACTTCGCCGCCGCCCGCGCGTCGCTCGACTCAATCCTCTTGCGCCATCGCGGATATGCCGCGCAACTGACCGCCGCCACCCAGGAGAACGCTCCGCGCAGCCTTCAGGCCTCACTGCGCATTCCCGCGCCGGAGCTGGCCGCAGCGCTGGCCGAACTCAAGACTCTGGGCCGCGTGCAAAACGAGTCCCAGTCCGGCGAAGAGGTTACCCAGCAGCACGCCGATCTGGCTGCGCGCCTGCAAAACTCCCGCGAGACTGAAGAGCGCCTGCGCGCCATCCTGGAGCAGCGCACCGGAAAGATCGAAGACGTGCTGCAGGTCGAAGAGGAGATCGCCCGCGTGCGCGGCGAGATTGAACAGATGGAGGCCGAGCAGCAGGCTCTGGAGCATCGCGTCGACTTCGCCAGCGTCGATCTGCAACTCACGGAGGAGTACAAGGCCGAGTTGAACTCGCCCTCCGGTTCGGTCTGGAACCGCGTCCGCAACGCCTTCGTGGCCGGCCTGAGCAGCGCCGCGGAGACGATCCTCGGCATCGTGCTGTTCCTTGAGGAGGATGGCCCCGTGCTCCTCATCTGGCTGGCGATTCTCGGCTTGCCGGTCTTTCTGCTGGTTCGCCGCTACCGGAGGGTGAGGGCCAAACTTTAAGGGTGAGCCGGGTGGCTCTCGAACCACCCGATCACCCGGCGCTCGAACTCCTCAGGCTCCGCTTGCGCCGCTGCTATTCTTGTCTTAGCGCCGTTATACACAATGACAAGCCGGACCCATATGCAGGATCGCCCGCAAGCCGCGCCCACGGCGCGCGCCACCTGGCTGCTTTTTGCAGCCATCTTTGCCGCCGTGTACTTTTCCTCGCTCTTCACGCCGCCGTTGATGGACGACGTGGACGCATCCCACGCCCAGGCGGCCCAGCACATCCTCGATAGCGGCAACTGGATCACCTGCCAGATCAACGGGATCCGCTATATTGAAAAACCGCCGCTGCCCTACTGGCTGGTCGCCGTCAGCTATCGCGTCTTCGGCCAGAACACCTTTGCCACCCATCTGCCCAACGCGCTGGCCATGCTCGGCCTGGCGTGGCTCTGCTGGGTCTGGGCGCGCCGCGCCTGGGGTCCGCGCGCCGGCCTCTATGCCGGCCTGGGTGTGCTCACCTCCATCGGCCCGTTTCTCTTTACCCGCTTCATCATTCCCGAGTCTATCCTCAGCCTGTTCCTGCTTATTGCTCTCTACGGGCTGATCACCGGCCTGGAACTGAACCGCCCCAATCGCTTCTACTGGATGTGGGCGGGCGTGGCCCTGGCTCTGCTCACCAAAGGCCTGATCGCTCCCGTCTTCTTTGCCGGCGCGGCCATTCCCTACCTGTTTTTGACTGGTCAGTGGCGCCGCTGGCGCGCGTTGAAGCCGGTCTCCGGTTTTCTGCTCTTTCTGCTGATCGCCGCGCCCTGGCACATCCTCTGCGGCCTTGCCAATCCCGACCAGGGCCACGCCGTCGGCAACCACCCCACCATCGGCAACGTCCACGGCTTCTTCTACTTCTACTTTGTCAACGAGCACTTCCTGCGCTTCTTCTCGCTGCGCTACCCCTACGACTACAACAAGCTGCCCTTTGCCGCCTACTGGCTCCTTCACCTCGTCTGGCTCTTCCCTTGGAGCCTGTTTCTTCCTGCCCTGCTGGCCGTGGCCTGGAAGACCCGCCGCCACTGGCTCGAGCACCTGCGCAGCGACTCCGGAGAGACTGTTGACCTCTACCTCAATGGCTCCCGCCGCGAAGATGTGGCTGGCTACCTGGTCGGGCTTACCTTCCGCGTGCGCACCATCTGGCTTTTGAGCCTCTTCTCGGCATGGACTCTGCTCTTCTTTTCTATCTCCAGCAACCAGGAGTACTACACCTTCCCCGTCTGGCCGCCGCTATTCATCCTCATCGCCGCAGTGCTCACACGCGCTGAGGAGAAACGCGGCCTGGATGGAGGTCCGGAAAGCGGCCCCAACAGCCTGAGACCCCTGCTCTCGACC
>JBEKCX010000188.1:0-5714 GCA_050014655.1 Occallatibacter sp.
GGCGCGCGAACGTTTGCGGGCGGCCGGGGTAGCGAGCCAACTGACCCGCACCCTGCCGCGCGCGAAGTACTGGCGCGAGATGCTGTTGCAAGAGCCAGTTTGACAGACGGCCGTTCCGCGAGAGAGACTCACGGGCGGTTGCGTTGTTGGGCGATCGTCTAATGGTAGGACAATGCCCTTTGGAGGCATTTGTCCAGGTTCGAATCCTGGTCGCCCAGCCAAGTTCTCGAAACACTAACCCCGGGAAGCAGCCAAAGCAAACCAGCTTGGAGGTGCACGGAGATGGAAGCGGAAACCATTACGGTGACGGCGGAAGACCCAATCGAGGACGGCGGGCAGGCAGCGGCAAAAGAGGCCGCTCAGTTTGCAGCCGCCGATGCGGCAACCAAGGCGAGGGAGGCCAAACTGGCGCCCGAGCGCAAGCGCAGCCGCAGCCTGAGCGAGGACAAGCGGTTCAAGCTCTTCAGCGGCACGGCCAACCGGCCGCTGGCCGATGAGATCGGCAGCCACATCGGCGTCAAGGTGGGCGAGTCCAAGATCCAGCGCTTTGCCGACGGCGAGGTCTACTTTCAACTGCTGGAGAACGTGCGCGGCGTGGATGTGTTTGTGGTGCAGCCCACCTGCTATCCGGTGGATCAGCACCTGGTGGAGCTTCTGGTGATGATCGACGCGCTCAAGCGGGCCTCGGCGGCCAGGATCACGGTGGTGGTGCCCTACTACGGCTACGCTCGCCAGGATCGCAAAGACCGCCCGCGCGTGGCCATCAGCGCCAAGCTCATCGCCGATCTGCTCACCACCGCGGGCGCCAACCGCGCCCTCTTCGTCGATCTGCACGCCGCGCAGATTCAGGGCTTTTTCAACATCCCCGTCGATCATCTCTTCGCCAGCCCGGTGCTGGTGAGCTACTACCGCGAACTCAATCTGCCCAGGCTGACCGTGGTTTCTCCCGACGCCGGCGGCGTGGAGAGGGCGCGCTTCTTTGCGCAGAAGATCGGGGCGCCTTTGGCCATTGTGGACAAGCGCCGCACCGACATCAACGTTAGCGAAGTCATGAACGTGATCGGCGATGTGAGCGGCCACAACTGCCTCATCATCGACGACATCATCGACACGGCCGGCACCCTGGTCAAGACCGTGGACGCACTTTACGCCGCCGGCGCGGCTGCTGTGTATGCCTGCGCCACCCACGCCGTGCTTTCCGGCCCGGCCATCGACCGTGTTGCCAACTCGCGCCTGGAACAGGTGGTTGTCACCAACACCATTCCGCTGCGCGAGGCGGCGCAGAAGTTGCCCAAGATCAAAGTGCTCTCCATCGCCGGCCTGCTGGGCGCGGCCATCGAGAGCATTCACATGGAAACCAGCGTCAGCACGCTGTTCTCCTGAGAGATCTCCGGCTCCAACAAAGGGAGCGGATGCCCAATCGGCCCGTGCCCGAATTCACGAAACGAGAGAGCGAATGCCAGAAGTCGTCGTAGCCAAGCCCCGTGAGGGCAAGTTCAACAAGAACGCCGCGCGCCGTGTGCGCTTTGCCGGCAAGATTCCTGCCGTATTGTACGGTCCAGGGCACCCCCCGGTGGCCGTCGAGGTGGACCCCAAACAGATCTCCCGGATAATCTTCTCGGAGACCGGCCACAACACCATCTTCGACGTTGAAGTTGCCGGTCAGCCGGCGGCCAAGGCCATGATCGTCGACTGGCAGCGCGAGCCCATCAACGAGCAGTTGATCCACATCGACATGAAGCGCATTGCCCTGGACAAGACCCTCCGCGTCAAGGTGCGCGTCAAGCTCCTGGGCATACCGGTGGGCGTCAAGACCGCTGGCGGCATTCTGGACCAGGTAATGCGCGAAGTCGAGGTCGAGTGCCTGCCTGCCGACATCCCCGCCAACATCGCCGTGGATGTGAGCAGCCTGGAGATGTTTCAGGCGCTGCGCATCAGCGACTTGCCGCACTCGGATGCCGTCAAGTACCTGAACGCCGAGGATGCGACCGTAGCCCACGTGGTCTCCATCCGCGAAGAAGCGCCTACCCCGGCTGAGGCGGAAGCTGCCGCCGCTGCCGAGGCCGCCGCTGCTACAGCCGCAGCCGAGCCCGAAGTGGCCAAGAAGGGCAAAGCCGAGGCCGAAGCGGGAGCCAAGACAGCCGATGCGGGAGCGAAGAAACCTGAGGCTGGGGCCAAGAAGCCCGAGGCGAAGAAGTAAGCCTTGGCCGGGGAGACGGAGTCCGGCGGGCGGGTTGCTCCTTTGCTCAGCCCTGTATTGCCCAGTCCATCCACCGGCCGCTTCCTGGTGGTGGGGCTGGGCAACCCCGGCTTGGAGTATCTGTGGACCCCGCACAACGCGGGGTTCATGGCCATCGACCGCATCGCCCAGCAAGAGGGAGTTGCGGTCCAGAACCGGCGCTGCCGGGCCGTTACTGCAACCTGCCGCATGGCGGGGCGCGAGGTGGTCCTGGCCAAGCCGGAGACCTTCATGAACCTGAGCGGGCTGGCAGTGGCCGCTTTGGTTCGCGAATTTGAGGCCGACCCAGCCAGGGATCTGCTCGTCATTCACGACGAGCTCGACCTGACGCTGGGGACCTTCAAGATCAGGGAGCGCGGTTCGCCGGCGGGGCACAACGGAGCCCGCAGCGTGACCGGCGCCCTGGGAAGCCAGGAGTGGTTGCGCCTGCGCATAGGCGTTGGGCCCGACCTTCCGCCGGAAGCCATTGCGGCAGGCGGACCGCGGCCGGGCAGGGATTATCTGCTTTCGCCCATGCGCAAGGCGGATTTGGCGGTGATGGACGAGGTGCTGGACCGGGTGGCAAAGGCTGTGCGCTGCATCCTCGAACTGGGGCCGGCAGCCGCCATGAACGAGTTCAACCGGAAAGACAGGGATCAGGGATCTGGGAACAGGGAACGGGAAACGGGATGAGCGACTGGGCCAGGGACTACGGAATTTGAACCGGGAACTTCGCCTGGGAACTGTTAGCTGGAGCCGATGCTCCGGCGGAAAAGGAATAGAGATGGCTCGTGTGTATGAGGTCATGTTCATTGTTCGGCCCGACCTGGCCGAAGAGGATGTCGAAAAGCTGATCGCCGGTTTCTCCGCTACCGTCACCGGCGGCGGCGGAGTGGTCAAGACGGTCGAGCAGATGGGGCGGCGCAAGCTCGCCTACACGGTGCGCAAGTGCAGCGACGGCAACTACGTTCTGCTCACCATCGAGGCCAACGGCGCGGTGGTGCTGGAGTTGGAGCGCCGCCTGCGCGTCACTGAGCCGGTGATCAAGTTCATCACCGTGCGCATCGACGAGGAAGAGAAGCGTCTGGCCAAGGTCAAGGCCCTGCGCGGCGTCCGCCGGTCTGCTGTCCCGCCCGCACAGGCTCACGCGGCTCCGGTTGCAGCGGCCGCCGCCCCGGTCGCGGTTCAGGCGCCCGTTTAGCGGCGTTGTCACGAATTGCCGCGGCGGGTCCCTTTTGCGGGCCACCGGCTGCGGCCCGATCCAGCGTCCCGCAGTGCCCACGGGCGTCTGTCCGGACTTCAAGAGAGTGAAGAGGAAGCACAATGGCTGAAGAGAATCAAGGAAAGGCGCCCGAGACGGGCGCACCAGCAACTCAAGGCGCATTCGGCGCGGATTCCGGCTCGACTTCCGGTTCCGGCCCCGGTTCCGGTTCAAGTCACCGCCCCGGCGGCCGGCCCGGTGGCGGTCCCGGCGGTCCCGGCGGCCGGCCCTCCAGTGGACCCGGCGGCCGCGGAAAGTTCTTCCGCCGCAAGAAGGTCTGCAAGTTCTGCACCGAGAAGATCGACGCGATCCCCTACCGCGATGTCCGGCTGCTGCAGGGCTTTGTGGCCGAGCGCGGCAAGATCGTGCCCCGGCGGCTCACCGGCGTCTGCACCAAGCATCAGCGCCGCTTGACCCGCGCAATCAAGCAGGCCCGGAACATCGCCCTGCTGCCGTTTGCCACCAAGCACTGATTCATCGGCTCCGGCTGTCGCTTTTGCCTCTTTCGCTCGTCCCGGCTCGCTCTTTCGCTCTGGGCGAGCGGCCTTGATCGAACCGCAATTGACGGGCGGCAATGGCCCGGATGCCGATCGGGAGTCCCAAGCGGCGCCTGCGGCGGCTGGAGCCGCTGTCCAATCGAGGTAAAACCGCCCCCGGCGGCGTCGCCCGTAACACTGGAGAGTTAGCCATGGAAGTCATTCTGAAGGAAGATGTAGTTAACCTGGGCCATCGCGGAGACGTGGTAAAGGTAGCAGACGGCTACGGCCGCAACTTTCTGCTGCCCCGCAAGCTGGCCATGCAGGCTACCGCGGCCAACAAGGCCGTCGTTGAGCAGATGAAGGTCTCTGCCGCCCGCCGCTCCGCCACTGAAAAGGCGCAGGCCGAGGCGCTGGTCCTCAAGCTCGAACCTGTCGTGCTCAGCTTCACCCGCAAGTCCAGCGAGGCCGGCCACCTATTCGGCTCCGTCACCTCGTCCGACATTGCCGCCGAGCTCGCCGCCAAGGGCTTCGAGATCGATCGCCGCAAGATTCAGTTGGCTGACCCGTTCAAGAGCCTGGGCGACTTCACCGTGGCCATCAAGCTCTACCGCGAAGTCACCGCGCACATCAGCGTCAAGGTCGTGGGCGAGGCCGCAACCGAAGCCCCTGCCGCCGAGCCCCAGCCGGAAGCCGCCGCAGCCGAGTAGCTTCAACTCACCCGCACCCGCCCGCCGCCCGGTTCGCCGGGAGGCGACGGCGCGTTTCAATCGGCTTTGCCCCTCGCGGCCCTCCTAATACCCCGACCGTGCGATTGTGGAATGCCGATGATGGAGGTTTGGGTGCCCCAGGGTCTCGATTTTGAGACCTGGGAAACTACAGATTCACTCGATCTTCACTAGAGGTGAGTTTCCCAGACAGGCAGCCGCCCTCTTCTGGCAAATCCATGCGGTCACCGGTTCGCATGAGTTCGTCCCAAGAGTTCTGGGCGCTCAGGGCAAGCCCGTCATTCGCCTTGACAAATGTGATCTCTACCGATGTAAGTTTTCCGAGAGGCAAACGTTTACAATACTCGCAGCCTTCGGACGCAGCGCCGCGCATTGCCGCAAGCGAGCGCGGGCGCGGCAGCGCCAGCATTCGGCAAAGGAGCCTTATGGATCGCCGCGGTTTTCTCAAGACCACTGGAACCCTGATTGCGGGCGCAACCGTCGCTTCCGGCGTGCCTGCCGCCTACTCCGCCGAACCGGCTCCCGCCGCGACCGGACGCTTGGTGCTGCCCATCAACCGCAACTGGCGCTATAGCCCCAAGGCCACGCCCGCGGCCCGCGCCCGCGACTTCGACGACTCCGGCTTTGCCCGCGTCACCGTGCCTCACACCAATATCCGCGAGCCCTGGCACTGCTTCGACGAGAATTCCTACGAGTTCGTCTCCATCTATCGCCGCCGCTTCCGCCTGCCCGCCGCCGCCCGCGGCCGGCGCGTCTTTGTGGACTTTGAGGGCGTCATGACCGCCTCCACGGTCTGGCTAAACGGCGTCCGCCTGGGCGAGTACAAGGGCGGCTTCACGCCCTTTTCCTTTGAGCTCACGCCCCACATCGACTTCGATGGCGAGAACATCCTGGCCGTGGAAGTCGACTCCAACGAGCGCCCCGAGATTCCTCCCTTCGGCTATCTGGTCGATTACCTCACCTTCGGCGGCATCTATCGCGAAGTCTCGCTGCGCATCGTTTCGCCCAACTTCATTGAGAACATCTTCGCC
>JBEKCX010000189.1:0-5625 GCA_050014655.1 Occallatibacter sp.
TATTGGTCGGTTCCTTACGCGACAAACAGGCTCTCGCAATTCCCCAGGGAAAGCCGGCCTACCTTGAACATACGCCCGCAGATCTGCCTTTTCCTCAATCGATTCGCTTCCAAATGGAGAGCGTACTTTCCGACCAGGGTCGTCTTACTGGGAAGATTGCTCAAACCGCCAATGGCGATGCTGGGATGTTTTTCCGTTCCGCTTTCCGCAGCGTTCCACAGTCCCAGTGGAAGGAGTTGCTCGAGAGGATTGCCCGGTCCGAGGGTTTCGGGGGCGAGGTGACAAATCTTCAGGTCTCCGAAGTTGAGCAAATCAGCCAGCCATTTCATCTCTCCTTCGACTACACGCGAGAGAAGTATTACAACTGGGACGACCACGCTGCCTTTCATTGGATCGGGCCGCCGATGCCGCCGATCGGTGGAGAACTTGCTCCTGGCGTGAAGGAGAAGAAACCTGCCGACGACCCCGAACTCGGCTCTCCCGGCGAGATTGACTATCAATCCACTGTTCAATTGCCGGCGGGTTGGATCATGGTTCGGCCGAAGGATGTCGACCTCGACGAAGCATGGGCCGAATATCACGCAACCTATGGCTTCTCAAATGGAATCTTCACGGTAGAGCGGCGTTTCGTTATCAAGAAGAACAAGGTCCCGCTCGACGATTGGGAAAAGTACCTCACCTTCCGCCGGGGCTTGGGCGAAGATTGGGATACCCATGTGCTGATTTCGCCAACCAAGAATCATGGCCGTCATCGTTGATCCCCACCCGAGACGGCCACGCCGACATGAGTAGGCCAACTCGACAGTGGCCTGCCGGTCCACGCTGATCTCCATCCCTTCCACCGCCCCAAAAGCACCGGCAGGCTTCGCGAGAGCCGCCAGGACGCCGGGCTAAAATGGTTCTTCGGGAGTAAGCATGGAAAAGAAGTGGCAGTACCCGCATCGCCGGTGGAATCCGCTGCGCCAGTCGTGGGTGTTGGTTTCGCCCCACCGCACCCAGCGCCCCTGGCAGGGTGAGGTGGGTCAGAAGGCCGCGCCCTCGGGGGTTTCATACGATCCCCAGTGTTACCTTTGCCCCGGCAACCAGCGGGCCGGCGGAGTGACCAACCCCGCATACGACGGCATTTTTTCTTTTGTCAACGACTACGCCGCGCTGCTGCCGGAGCCGCCGGCCGCAACCGAGGCGCCGGCTTCGCCGCTGCTCCAGGCCGAGCCCGCGCGCGGCCTGTGCAAGGTGCTCTGCTACCACCCGGACCACAGCCTGACCCTGGCCCGCATGACCTGTGAGGAGATTCGCCCCGTGGTGGATGCCTGGACGCGCGAGTACCTCGAGCTGGGCGGCATCGACTGGATCGAGTATGTGCAGATCTTCGAGAACCGCGGGGCCATGATGGGCGCCAGCAATCCGCATCCACACGGCCAGATCTGGTCCACCGGCTATGTGCCCGACGAGCCGGCCGCCGAGACCCTGGCCCAGCGCGACCACCTGGCCCGCACTGGCCGCTGTCTGCTCTGCGACTACGTTGAAGCCGAGCGCCTGGCCGGCGAGCGTGTCGTCTTTGAGAACGAGCACTTTCTGGCCCTCGTTCCCTGGTGGGCCGTTTGGCCCTTCGAGGTGCTGCTGGTCAGCCGCCACCACGCACGGGCGCTGCCGGAGCTCTACATTAATGAGCGAGACGGGCTTGCCGACGCACTTCGGCGTTTGACTACCCGCTTCGACAATCTCTTCGAGACCAGCTTTCCCTACACGATGGGCTTCCACCAGGCGCCTACGGATGGCGATGAACACGCGGAGTGGCACTTCCATGCCCACTTCTATCCGCCGCTGCTGCGCTCGGCCACGGTGCGCAAGTTCATGGTGGGCTTTGAGATGCTGGGGATGCCGCAGCGGGATATTACCCCCGAGGATGCGGCCCAGCGGCTGCGCGGCTGTTCCGAAGTGCATTTCTGGCCCAGAAGTTGAGGGGCGATCCGGCCGCGAATCCAGGCTGCCGAATCTGCCGGGATCAGGACTCACGCCGCACAGTGGGGTCGTTTCGTTCTTGAACCGCGCGGACGGCGACTACTGCTTCAGCTCTGCCGGCGTCTTCGCCTTCGGGATGCCGTGTTGATGGCAATCCGCGCACCGGACCCAGTGAATGTTGTGCGAACTGGACGCGCTGGCATAGGTGGTATCCATCTTCTCCACGTCAAGTCCGCAGTGAGACATCTGTGGGTGGCACGTCTTGCACGATGCCCGCGTGTTCTCGTTGTGGTCGCCGTGGCACGAAATGCAGCTCAGGCCCTCATGCACGCCAACCGGCGTGCGATCGTCGCCGGAACCCACCTGCCGCCCCCATCCGTTGGCCGCAGCAATCGTGCCCGCTTCGGGTTGGCGCGGGGCGTGGCACTGGTAGCAGATCGCCTGGCGTTCGTCCTGACTCGCCTTCACCACCCGGGCCCCATCGTGCAGTTGTGGAATGGAAAGAGCTGCCGCGGCAAAGTGCATGGCCTCCCGCCGGTCATAGAAGGCCAGCCAATCGTGGACGGCCGCGCCTGCCACCGATATGCGCGCTGCGGGCCTCGTTTCAGGCGCGCCTGCCCGGTGAATCCAGTGGCACGCCTGGCAGGGAATCGCCGGCTGATCGGCGAGGCCCGAGCGGATCAGATGCCAGGACCCCGCCGTATTCAGGGGCTGAACCAGATCGCGCACCGAGCCGTCGAAGTGCATTCCGTGGCAGCGCAGACAATCGTCCATCAGGTGCTGCTGGGAGTTTTGCTTCGGGCTGGTAAAGATCTGGCCGTAGGTGGCGCTGTGCGGACCGGCATGCCAGGTGGCATATTCGTGCCGGTGGCACTTGTCGCAGTTCGGAACCATCTCCAGCACATCCACATCGCGCAGGTGAATGGCCTCGGGCATTGAGCCGGCCAGATGGACCCGGATGTGGCGCAGCTTGGCCGCCAGGCTCGCATGGTGGCAGTCCATGCAGCCCACGCCGCGGTGCGGAGAGCCGTGCATAGCGTCCACAAAGGAGGCCATCTCGTGGCATCTCGCGCAGCCATTGCCGCTTGGCGAGGTGTAATACCACGACGCGCCGTAGATGCCCGCGCCGGCAACAATCGCCAGCGAGACGATAACCATGGCCGCATTCCGCAGGAATCGCTTCATGACCGGAATCCCGTGCCCTTCCAGTTGCGAACCAGCGCGCCGGAAGCAAAGTAAGCGATGGCCATGATGGTCAGCACCGGATTGAAGCCGCCGTTGGTTACATGCACGCTGGAGTCGATCACGAAGACATTGTCCACGTCGTGAATCCGGCAGTTCCGGTCCACGACCGAGCTTTGCGGATCGTTGCCCATGCGGCAGGTGCCGGCCTGGTGCTGGCCGGCTGAAACCATCTCGGCCTTGTAACTCATCAGCGAGGTGTCGATCGCCCCGGCCTCCTTCAGCCACGCTTCAGCGCGCCTGGCCTGGACCTCGCCAATCTCGAAGGTGTGGGGATGCACGTTTCCCGACAAGCGCACCACCGGCAGGCCCCACTTGTCGCGCACGGTTGGATCGAGCGTAACCCGGCCCTCCGCCGTGGGAATCTGCTGGGTCGGCCCCATGATGACGATGCTGCGCTTGTGCCACTCGCGCATCGCCTGCTTGTGGCCCAGGCCCCAGCGCGGCGCCTTCGCGGGCAGCCGGTCGATCATGTGAATCGGCAGGCGAATGAACTCGTTGGCCAGCATCCCTCCGCCGCACAAGCCGGGAGTGCCGTGGTTGTAGTCGGTGATGGCGATGGTCGCGCCTGGACCCACGTCGTCGTAGGTCTCAAAGTCGAAGTATCCCACCGCGCCGGTGTAGTGATGCCCTTGCAGATGGCGGCCCACTTGGTCGTGGCGATTGCCCAGCCCATCGGGAAACAGCTTGCTTTTGGAATTCAAGAGCAAGCGCGCCGACTCCGTTGCGCAACCGGAAACTACAACAAGATCGGAGAGCTGTTCCTGCAAGCGTCCTCGGGCGTCGAAGTAGGAGACGCCGCGCGCTCGTCCCCGCTCGTCGGTGAGGATCTCGCTTGCCATGCACTCGGTGCGCAGCTCACAGTTGCCGGTGTTGAGCGCGACCGGAATCACCGTGTTCTGCGAGCCGTTCTTCGCGTCCACCTCGCAGGCGAATCCACAGCACCACCGGCAGCGCATGCACGGGCCGCGTCCGTTGTAGGGCACGCTGTTGCGGGCCATGGGAATGTGAAACGGATGCAATCCCAGCCGCTTTGCCGCCGGCTCCAGAATGGCAAACTCGCGTCCGGGCGGCAGCGGCGGCATGGGCAATGGACGTCGGCGCGGGCCGTGAAATGGCGTGCCCGAGTAGTCGCCCGAGATGCCGATCTCGTATTCAGCCTTCTCGTAGAACGGCTCCAGGTCGTCGTAGCCGATGGGCCAGTCTTCCAGCGAGCTTCCTTCCGGCGCGCCGTAGGTCGAGCGCATCCGGAAGTCCTGGGGCAGATAGCGCCAGGCCTGCGCGCCGTAGCTGAGCGTTCCGCCTCCTACGCAGGCGGCGTCGTTCTGGTAGCTGCCCTCGCTGGCCAGCACGGTGTGCGCCGCGCCGCCGGCATCGACCCAAACGCGAGGATTGCCTTCGTCCTCCGGCCCAAAGGCATTGCCCAGCACGGTGGTGCGCTGGTTGCGCAGGTCGTCCTTGCGGCAATCGTATGCCGTGTACCACTTGCCGCGTTCCAGCAGGACGACGCTCAGGCCCGCAACGGCCAGCTCCTTGGCGACGATGCCGCCCGCGGCCCCGGCTCCGACCACCACCGCATTCACCCGCTTCATGACGGCGAGCCCTTTCTCAGGTCGTATTGCGCGCGGCCCAGCGGGGGCGGCTCGGGCAGCCCCAGCATCCGCCAGCTTACGGCGTCGCGATTGCCCCCGTGACGCGGCGAGCCGTAGTAGCCCTCGAGCGTGTGGCCGCGCACCAGTTCAAAGAAATCCCGATCCTGCTCGGAAAGCTCGCTGACGATCTCAATCTGTTGCTGCTGCAAGAGTAGGTCCAGATCCTGGCCGAATCGCTTCCGGCTCATCGCCTGAGCCCGCTCCAGACCGCTCCGGTAAGCCTCCTGATGCCGCCGGAAGTGGCGAACCAGTTGGCGATCAATGTAGGTGAGCGCTCCAGCCTGAGAGGCGCTGGGAAAGTCGTCCGCGGGAACAATCTGATCGCAGATCACGGCCAGCGTCCGCGCCTGTTCTTCGCTCAGGAACTCCCAATTCCCATGCTTGCCAGAGCCGCAACCGACAGCCATGGCCGCGCCTCCCAGGGCGCCGGCAGCCACAAACTGCCGCCGCGTCAGATGGCCGGCTTTCCTGCTCGTGAGCATTGGCATCTCCCCCGGATTGGGCTCCATTCCGGACCTCGTTCATCAACAGAACAATGGGTGCGTCCTGGTGAACGCTCTTCCGGTCCATGCTTGGCGCGCCCGGCCAGGCATGTCTGTGCCGCAAATCACCATTAGGCCGCAGGTTCACGGAACTCAGGACGATTCTGGGTATTCAAAATCATGCCTCTTCCGGCAAACAAGAATTGAGAGAACAAGGAATGCTCCGGCGCTCCACAGCGGCAAAGCGCCACGGCCCGGCAGCCGGCAACGCGGCACAGGACAGGCGG
>JBEKCX010000190.1:0-5621 GCA_050014655.1 Occallatibacter sp.
AAAATCATAGATCAGATATGGCGGGGAATCAACGCTGCCAAGGTGCTTGTTGCGGAATTAACGACCAGAAACGCCAATGTCCTGTATGAACTTGGGCTTGCTCATGCGTTAAGGAAGCCCGTCGTTCTCGTTTCTTCGAGCAAGATAGATGTACCGTTCGACCTTCAGCACATCCGCGTAATCTATTACGACGTGACTGACCCATTCTGGGGAACCAAACTCATCGAGAAAGTAGCTGAGAATATCCTGTCTGCCCTGAATAATCCAGAGGAGGCAATTTTCAAAGCGACCGATGAAGGAATGATGCAGTAGGCCCCACGCCACCACACCGCAACCGCACCCTTTCATTTTCATGCAAGCAAACGAGGATATTGACCAGATTCGCCGCCGCCGGATTCCCCTTCGGCCAAAGTATCTTCCAGGCCGGCGCGTCTTCATTCTTCAACAAGCCCCGCCAGCCAAGGCGACCGCCCTTGCCGTTGTTTGTTCTTTCGGAGGGAGCAGGGGCATTCATGCCCCTGAAACCAAGCCCGACGCAATCGGGCTTCAGCACCGGGCCTTTCGTCTCCGGCCAGACGATTCCGGGCCTGAAGGCCGATCCATCAGCCGCTCTCCTCAGGGGCATTCATACCCCTGCTCCCTCCCATAACGATCACCGGGTGAAAACAGCCGAAGGGGTTTGCGGAAAATAACCTTCCCCGGGCGCACAATGGTCGATAGAGGATGAAAGATGAACCAGCGTCGCTGGGGTGGCCGGATTGCGAACCATGAAGAACATCGCAGAATGCCTGTTAACTACAAAATTAATACCCCCATCCCCCCTTTTTTATTTTCAAAACCTTGCAGATAATTAAGTCGATAACAGCCCGGTGCCCGTCCTTCACTCTGGGTGCCCCAGGTCCTGCTTCTGGGACCTGGGATAGCACAACAGCTCACGCCATTGCCTGCAACCGCACCCTTCGCGCTCCTGCACGCAGGCGAAGATGTTGAACAGGTTCGCGGCGGTCGGATTGCCCTTGGGTCCGAAGATCCGATGCGGCGTCTTCACATGTATCCCGGTCTTCACCGTCAGCGCGGGAAGGCCCGGCGCCGCATGGATGAAGTCGCGCGGAATCTCGCGGCTGCTTTGCCTCTTCCCGCCCGGATTGGATAGACTGAGAGGTTGTTTGGAGGAACCATGAAGCTGTACTCGATCCTTAGCCATTTCTTCTCTTCCCGGAGCTCTCGTCTCGCCACCATCGCGCTCCTGGCGCTTGCCGGGAGCAGCCTCGCCTTCTGCGGCCCGATTCAGGACGCGGCGCAGAAGGGCGACCTGAAAAAGGTGCAAGCCTTGCTGCAAAGCGACCCCAAGCTGGTTTCCGACAAGGACAAGATGGGCGACACTGCGCTGCATGTGGCTGCGCTTCATGGCCAACTGGCCGTCGCGCAGGCCCTCATCGACGCCGGCGCCGATGTGAATGCCAAGAACAATTACGGGCCGTTTACGCCCGATAACCTGGGGACGGTGATTTACTCCAGTGACCATGCGGACCCGGTGGTGCTGCTCAAGGTCCATGGCGTCGATCAACGAGACATGCAAAACGGCTATACGCCTCTCCACCTGGCCATGTTCTCGGTCAATCACAGAAAGATGGTGGAATTGCTCGTCGCCCACGGCGCCAATGTCAACGCCCAGGCCTCCAGCGGCGCCACGCCGCTGTTCTGGGCAGTCATGCGGCAGCAGAAGGACGATGTGCAGTTCCTCTTGGACCATGGCGCGAACGTGAACGCCGCCGACGCCTATGGCGACACGATCCTTGGCGTCGCGCTCCAACTGCAGTACACGAGCATGGTTCCGATGCTGCTCGACAAGGGCGCCGACGTCAACGCTGTGGACCAGGCTGGGCACAGGCCTTTGACCTTCGCGCTCGGAATTGACGACCACAAGTGGGCCGACATGCTGCGCAAGCGCGGCGCCCACGAGTAGCGGATCCCTTCCGGTATAGGCGATCCGTCCGGTTGGCCGGCCGGCCAGCCATCACGGCTGAGCGTCGGGGGGAATTAGCAGGGTCAGCGCCTGGGGCACCACATCGATGTGCACCGGCAAAGTGCCCAGGACTTCTCCGTCCGCCTCCACAAAGAGGCGGGCGGCGGAACCCTTGCGTGCGCGGCACTCGACGGAAGCGACCTCCAACAGTTCAATCTCGGCGGAGAAGGTGTGCCGCCTGAAGAGGACCGCGAGCAGAAAGCGCAGGAAGCGGAAGCGGCTTCGCGTCTTGAAAGCCAGCAGTTGCAGGCTGCCGGTGCGCAGGGTGGCGCCGGGAACCAGCTCGCGCAGAACCCCGCCAAACGAGCGCACCCGCACCGCCAGCAACTGGGAGGCCTCCACCACGCGCGGTGTCTCGCTTCCGTTGCTGGTGAAGGCTGCCTCGAAGAGCGGAAAGGCGCTGGTTGCCCAGACGCGAAAGGCCTCTACCATGTACAGAGCGTAGCCAAAGCGCCGCTTCAGCCGCGCATCCATCCGGTACATGAGCTGGGCATCCGCGCCGATTCCAGCGGCGACGATGAAGTAGCGCGAGACAGAATCCCCGGCGCTGTCCCGGTAGTGGATGCGGCCCACCGGAACGCGTACCGGCACTGCGCGCAGCAGCGCTTCCGCCACCCTCTCCGGAGATCCAACGAGGCCCAGATCGGCGGCCAGGGCGTTGGCCGTGCCCAGGGGAATCACGCCCAGTGCCATTGGCGTCCCCACCAGGCTCTGCAGGAGCGCATGAACGGTGCCGTCGCCGCCGCAGGCAAGAACGGCATCGCAGCCCTGGCGGACAGCCTCTTCAGCGCAGGCCGCGGCGCCTGCCGCCGTGGCGCTCTCAAAAACCTCGGCCGAGACTCCCGCCGCGCGCAGCACGGCCAGCGCATCCTGAACGGCTGCCGCCCGCCGCGCCGAGTATTGTCCTGAAACCGGGTTATAGATCAGCGCAACACGCTGCATCGCGAGCTTCACCTGGGCCGCACAGCCCAGAGCCGAGGATGCCATCCGGGCGTTCGCTTCCATCATCGCAGGTTCACAGTGGCAAGTCGCGGGCGGCGAAGGCCCGCGCGCACCTCGCGGCCCCCGGCCCCCTGACCCCTGACGAACTAGCGGCTGAAGCTCACAAAGCGGCGCCCTGCGTAGAGCCGGAAGCCGCCGCCGGCCGGGTCGGCCACCACCGTCAACGGCATCGGCCGCTTGAGCCCGGCATCGTCCCCCGAGTTCACCGTGAGCACATCATGCGCTCCCACATCGGTGACCACAAACTTGTCGCCGACGAACCCCACGCCATAGATGCCGGCCGCCAGGTTCTCGCCGCCCACCTTGATGGGAACCTCGGCAATGAAGTAGGCCTGGTACTTCGACTGTACGTCGGTCGCGTAGCCGCTGGTATCCACCAGCGTGGCCAGCACAAAGAACCCATCGGCAAACTTCACGCCCCCTGAGTTCCTGATCTGCGTGGAGGCTGACTGCCCGCGATAGTAAACCTTGGCGGGCAGCAACTTCTCCATGTCCGCCGGCTTCAGCACCGTGTCGCCGCCCTGCGCCATCATCCGCCCCGGCGCCGCCATCATGGTCACGGCCAGCGCTCCGGCCGCCGCCAACTTCAGAATTGCACTTGAACCCATCGTAAAACCTCCATTTTTCTGCTGCGTAACGGAGTATATCGCACCGTCCGTCGCTCTGGCTCGCGGTCCCCTCTGTACGGCCTGCCGATCCACACATTCGTTCACAGGCCGGAATTCGAGCCGCTCGGGATAGAGCGAAGCCTCGCCGCCCCTCCTTCTTGAGGCCAAATCCACAGCAGCCGCTCGCCCCCGCTTCCCCAACAGGGGCTGGCAGTGCGACAATCTTCCCGTCGAGGAAGTCAAACCACAACCATCGCTCTACCCACAGGAGAAATCTGCTATGAAGCGTCTCTTAGTCTGCACGGGCCTTCTCATCGCCGCCACCGCCCTGTTCGCCCAGCAAGGGCCGCCCAAGAGCCCGCCCGCCACCGAGTCGGCCACCATCGGCGGCAAGGTCATCACCATCAAGTACAGCTCGCCCAGGGTCAGGGGCCGCGAAGGCCACATCTTCACCAAGGACGGCCTCATCAGCCACGACCCCACTTACCCCGTCTGGCGCGCCGGGGCCAATGAGGCCACCGCCCTGCACACCGATGCGGATCTCGCCATCGGCGGCCTGGCCGTACCCAAGGGCGACTACTCGCTGTTTGTGGACATCTCCGACCCCGACCAGTGGGTGCTGATCGTCAGCAAGCTGACCGGCAAGTGGGGGCTCAGCTACAACAAGGCGCAGGACCTGGGCCGGGTGAACATGAAGATGAGCAAGCCGATGGCCATGGTCGAGAACCTGAAGTACACGCTCACCGATCTTGGCGGCACCACCGGCAAGCTCACGCTGGAATGGGAGGACCATTCGGCGTCTGTTCTCATTGCCGTGCATTGAGGTCCGCGCAACAAGCGTTGAAGCGCGCCGGTGCCCCACCCTCGCCGTCCGCCGCGGCGGATTGTGGCGGCTAGGGTGGGATGCACGGCGCCCCATCCTCTTCGGTCGCCGCGGCGACCCGTTGTGACCGAAAAGGGTGGGATGGCGCTGTGTGCGGGGCATTTGCCGCCCTGCCGATACAATATGCACAGTGGGTAATCTCCTCCTCAAGAGGTGAACGGCTTTGCCTTTGTACGCGTATCGCTGCACTCAGTGCGGGCACCGCTTTGAGAAGATCCAGAACTTCAGCTCCGAGCCGGAGCGAGTCTGCCCCGTCTGCCAGGGCGTGCTGGAGCGGCCGCTGACCGCGCCGCGCCTTCACTTCAAGGGCGCTGGCTGGTATGTGAACGACTACGCCGCCAAGAGCAGCGCGCCCGCTGCCGAATCCAGGCCAGAAGGCGCGCCCGAGGCTGGGTCCGAAGCTGGAAAGGGCACTGCGCCGGCGGAGACCAAAGCGCCCTCCAGCGGAAGCGAAAGTACCCCCGGCGTTCCCGCTGCCGCGCCCAGCACAGCACTGAGTCCCTCTCCGCCGGCCTCTTGAATTCGATAGACTGGCGCCAGCAGGGAGGAGGCAGCGAATGGAAGATGACGAAGGATGCAGCGCAGGCGAGTTTCTGGAGAACGCAGGAATCAATCTGACCTGCTGGGGAATCATAGTTTTGGTTATCTTGAACGCGGAGTTTGTCGCGCGCTACTGGTTCATTGCCATTCCAGCCGGCGTGCTGGCTGCTCTCGCATTCTTCTTGGGCGTGGCGAAACGCAGCAGAGAGCGAATGAAGAATGACGGCGGGCGCGCGCATAAGAAAGGCAGGTTTCCGGATGTTGAGCGCCAAAGCGGCTGGATCACATTCTTCGCGATTGTGTCGTCCGTTGCCGGCGGGACGGTTCTTTTCTATCTCTGGCGTGAAGATCTTCTGGCTCGCTACTGGTTTTTGACAGCTCCAGCCGCCGTGCTGCTGGTGGTGGGCGCAGTCTTCACGCCTACGCCGGCGACCGGTTACATGGGGGAAGGCAGCACGTAATCCGGCCTTGAGCGGTATCCAGCGGCCTCGTGGGAAGTGGAATCTACCTCCATACAGCCCGGCTGCCCGTCTGCAACACTCATTTTATGCAATCAGGGTAA
>JBEKCX010000191.1:0-5599 GCA_050014655.1 Occallatibacter sp.
CGATGCCACCGCCGCCGCCGCCGGTACCGCTCTCCCATACGCCCAGTGCTCCTTTGTTCCGGTCACCTGGGTCTCCACCGCTCCCTTTATCTTCCCAATCAACTCCGCCGGAGCTGCGGGAGCCACCGGCGGACTCTCGACCGCCTACGGGTCTGGAAATACCGACATCTATGCTGTAGCGGCGAACCCGGACGGTACGCTTGTTAACAGCTCAGTCACCGGCAACGGAATGGCGGTCTTCAATTGCCCCTATGTGGCGCCTACCTATGCCACTATCACTACCACGCTGGCCAACGGCACTACCGTTACTACCTACGACTATTCCGACATCCTCAACATCGGCCAGTGCAACTACCTCACGGTGGCCAACTCGCTGTTGTCGACGCTGACGGTCTTTGACGCAAGCCTGACCAGCACCGGCCTGGACCAGGCCAACTGGCTGATTACCGCTCCCTCCGCCACCGGTACGCCGAATGTAATCCATTGCGGCGGCACAACCGAACAGGCAACGCTACAGGGGTCTGTCTGCGAGGCGACCTATCCCAACGGCACCCCGGTGATTCTGACCGCTCCGGCGGAACCGGGAGTGAACTTCGGCGGATGGTCTTCGAGCTGCGTTCCGTGCACGCTAAACGGGAATACATGCACCCCCATTGCGGCTCCGCCTTACTACACCTCGGCAGGGCCAAACTACTGCACTGTGGTGGTGGGAGGAGATTGCACTTACAACAATCAGAGCGCCACGTACATGTGCGGATCCTCGAACGTATCCGTGGCGGCCGTCTTCAACTAGGCGGCGTTCAACTCTAAGAGCGCGAGAGCCGCCCTTCGGGGCGGCTTTCCTGCGTTTGGCGGAGAGTTGAGCATCGCCGCCGGTTGCTGCGGCTTGCGTGGTTCGCCCCTGCTTGGCGGGGTGGCAGGCTGGGCCGTTTAGACTGGAACCTGTCTGCTTGAAGATCATGCCGCACCGGTTGAGACGCATCCGCCGCTTTCACTTCAATCTGCCGCAGCGCATTGCGGCGGGGTTGCTGGCGGTTTTTCTCATCCAGGGGCTGTGGCTTACAGGCCGCCAGACGTTGACCGACCGCGACTACCAATATGCGCGCTGCGGGCGCGAGATGTGGGAGCGGCCAGGGGCCGTGCCCGGCTACTTTACCAGTTGCGGGAACATCCGCGACGGTGTTCTAGGATACCGGCTGGCGGGGCTGCCGCTGACGCTGAATCTGGAATTGGAGCGGGGGCTGGACCGCTTTCGCAAGCCCGAGGACCGGGTGGCGCAGAGTACGGGCGAGCTCAGTAGCTGGGAGCTGCGCCACCAGCTTACTCATGTGTTGCTGCTGGAGCGGCTGCCGTTCCTGCTGACGGGGTGCGTGCTGGGCGCCGGGCTGTGGTGGGTGACGCGGCGGCTCTACGGCAACCGGGGCGGCTACACGGCGCTGGCGCTCTACTGCTTCTCTCCGGCGGCGCTGAAGGCCTGCGTGGCGCCCAACTCCGAGATTCTGGCGGCACTGGGGGTCTATGCGGGAGTGTATACCTGCATGGGTGTGGCCCACGCCATGCAGGGGCCGGTAGCCAAGTGGCGGCCGCGCATGGTGATGCTGACGGGAGCCTTTGGCGTGGCGGCGGCGGCGCACATTGCCGCTTTGCCGGTGGTTGCGCTGCTGGGGCTGGGGGCCATGCTGTGGGTGGCCGAGGGACGCAGGAGCCAGGTGCTGCCGGTGGTGCTGGCGGCCGTGGCCGGGGCCCTGATGCTGGTCTTCGCCTGCTACGGGTTTTCGCCGGATGCATTCAGCTACGTTTTTCGCTCGGCGGCGGGGTTTCTGTGGGTCTCGCTGGACCCGGCCCGGCGATTCTTTTCCGCATTGCCGAACGCCGGCATCACAGTGGCGGCGGCTGGCGCCCTGGCGCTGTATCTGGGGCTCGGGAAGTCGCGCTACTTTGGGAATACTGCTCCGCTGATTTGCGCTTTGGTCCTGTTTCTGCTGGTGATGACGGGCGTCCCCGGCGCCCCGTGGCTCTGGGCGCTGCCGTTTCTGCTGACGTTTGTGGGCGGGGTCTTCGCCGACGCCTACGAGGGGCCGCGAGGACGGCTGGCGATGGCCGCGGCGGGGGCGATTGTGCTTCTGCAGGCCGTCTTCTGCGTGCTAAGCCTGCCGGGGCTGCAGTGAGGTGCGGGGCGAAACATGCACTTGAAGACATTAGGCATTCTGGAGCATAATGTGGAGAAGTATTGGGTGGTCGAGTTTCATCCGGAGTTTGCGCCCGAAGTTCTTGGGTTTTCAGAACAGGTCCGCCAGAGCATTTACTCCACGGTTGGACTGATGAGAACGTTTGGTCCGCAGCTGGGCCGGCCACAAGTGGATACCCTTAAGGGATCGAAGCATGCCAACATGAAGGAGCTTCGTTTCCATGCCGATGGCGGTGCATGGCGAGTTGCATTCGCATTCGACCTCAAGCGGAGGGCGATCTTGCTGGTCGGCGGCAACAAGTCGGGAGTTGCGAAGGATAGGTTTTATCGGAATCTGATTGAGGTTGCCGACCGCCGTTTCGATCAGCACCAACGGGCAGTTGCAGCCAAGAAGGAGAAGTAGTGATGGCCTATTCGACAGTCTCTTTGGAGGAGATGCTGGCTCGGGAAACAGAAGAGATGCGAGCTTCGGTCAAACAGATGACGGCAGAGTTGATCGCCGAGGAACTGAACCTGCGCGAGGTGCGCCGCCTGCGCAAGCTGACGCAGGCTCGGCTGTCAAAGAAGCTCAAGATTGGGCAGGAGGGAGTCTCGCGCATCGAGAAGCGCTCCGACCTCAACATCTCCACGCTTCGGAGCTACGTGGAGGGAGTGGGAGGCAAGCTGAAGCTGGTCGTGGAGCTGCCCGATCGGCCTCCGGTGCTTCTGTCAGGACTGGGCGAAGACCGGGGTGCGGGAAGGACCAGGAAGTCGGCCGGGAACGGAGCCAAATCCAAGGCCAAGAGGAGGCGCGCGGCCTGAGCTTTTCTGGGCTTTGGAGCGGGTATCAAGAAGAAGCTATAACTTCATGCAAAATAAGGACTTATTTATCCACATTCGCCTTGCTTTAACCCACTCTGAGGGGGTAAAATAGAAGCACAGCCCTTGGACCCCGGCCCCGCTTTTACCGGACCCTCCCGCCGCCTTCCAGCGGGCTAGAAAAGCCCTTATGCCAGACGATCCGAATCCCCTCCTTCCTCTCGAAGGCGGCACGCCGCCGAACAGCGGCACGACCTTCGTCCCCATGAACATCGAAGAGGAGATGCGGCGCTCCTATCTCGCCTACTCCATGTCGGTGATCGTGGGGCGGGCGCTGCCGGATGCCCGCGACGGGTTGAAGCCCGTACATCGGCGTATTCTCACGGCCATGGACCGCGAGGGCCTGCAGCACAACAAGCGGTACTCCAAGTGCGCCGGTGTGGTGGGCGAGTGCTTGAAGAAGTATCACCCGCACGGCGACTCGGCTGTATACGACGCCCTGGTGCGCATGGCGCAGCCGTGGTCGTTGCGCTATCCGCTGATCGACGGCCAGGGTAACTTCGGCTCGGTGGATGGAGATCCGCCGGCGGCCTACCGTTACACCGAGTGCCGCATGGAGCGCATCGCCGAAGAGATGATGGCCGACATCGAGATGGAGACCGTCGATATGACCTCCAATTTCGATGAGACCACCAACGAGCCTACGGTGCTGCCCACGCGGATTCCGACGCTGATCGTGAACGGGTCGAGCGGCATTGCCGTGGGCATGGCGACCAACATTCCGCCGCACAACCTGACCGAGGTGGTGAACGCGGCCATCGAGTTGGTACAGAACCCGAATGCGGGCCTCGCCGAAGTGCTGAAGCACGTGCAGGGGCCGGACTTCCCGACCGGCGGCTTTTTGTACGGGAAGTCCGGCATTCCGGAGGCGTACCGGACCGGCCGCGGGCGCTTCATGATGCGCGCGCGGGTGGCCACGGAGAACCTGACCAAAGAGAAACAGGCGATCATCGTCACCGAGATTCCCTATCAGGTGAACAAGTCGAAGCTGATCGAGCGCATCGCCGAGCTGGTGAACGACAAGATCGTGGACGACATCGGCGACGTGCGCGACGAGAGCGACCGCGACGGAATGCGCATCGTCATCGAGCTGAAGCGCGGCGCACAGGCTGAGATTGTGCTCAACCAGCTCTACAAGCACACGCAGATGCAAGAGAGCTTCTCCATGATCTTCCTGGCGGTGGTGAACGGGCAGCCGCGGGAGCTGGGGCTCGACCAAGCCATCCGCTGCTTCATCAATCACCGCATCGACGTGGTGCAGCGGCGCACGGTGTTCCTGCTCAACAAGGACCGCGCGCGCGAACACATCCTGGAAGGCTTGAAGATTGCGCTCGACAATCTGGACACGGTGATTCGCATCATCCGCGCTTCGGGCTCGCGCGTTGAGGCTCGCGAAAATCTGTATGCGTGGGGCAAGGGCAGGGAGATCGTCATCAACCTGGACCGCGAGCGGCTGGCGCACGAGGAGAAGGGCCTGACGCTCAAGCAGATCGACGCGATTCTTGAGTTGCAGCTCTACCGGCTCACGCAACTCTCGATCGATGAGCTGCTGAACGAGCTGAAGCAGGTGCGCGAGCGCATCGCCGAGTACGAATCGATTCTGGCCAGCGAAGCCAAGCTGCGCGCGGTGATCGTGAAAGAGCTGGAGGAGGTTCGCGACCGGTACGGCGACGCGCGGCGCACGCAGATTGTGGACGAGAGCGCCGAGTTGCAGCTTGAGGATCTGATCGCCGACGAGCAGGTCGCGGTCACCGTGAGCCACCAAGGCTATCTCAAGCGCACGCCCATTAGCATCTATCGCCAGCAGCGGCGCGGCGGCGCGGGACGCATGGGTATGAAGACGCGCGAGGAGGATTTCGTTGCGCAGTTGATCGTCGATTCGACGCACGCATTTCTGCTGTGCTTTACCAACACCGGGCGCGTTTATTGGCTCAAGGTGTACGAGATTCCCGACGTGGGCGCGGCGGGCAAGGGCAAGTCCATGCAGAGCCTGCTCGACTTGCAGCCGGGTGAAAACGTCTGCGCCATCTTGCCCGTGCGCGACCTGGAAGAAGAGGGCAAGTTCATCTTCTTCACCACGCGCAAGGGCACGGTGAAGAAGACCCCGCTCAAGGACTTCTCGAACGTGATGTCGCGCGGCATCATCGCCATCGGCATCGACACCGACGACGAACTGGTGAAGGCGCGCATCACCGACGGGAACCAGATTGTCTTTCTGGCCACGCATCTGGGCATGGCCATTCGCTTCGACGAGAACGACGTGCGCTCCATGGGCCGGCCGGCCTACGGCGTGCGCGGCATCGACCTGGCCAAGAACGATTACGTGGTGGGCGTGGCGGTTACGCCCAAAGAGCACGAGCCGGGCGAGTACCGCATTCTCGCCATCACCGAAAACGGCTTCGGCAAGCGCACCAACGTCGAGCAGTACCGGTTGCAGACGCGCGGCGGCAAGGGCGTGAAGAACATGAACGTGACGCCCCGCATCGGCCGGGTCAGCGGCATTCAACTGGTGGACGATACCTCGGAGTTGATGGTGATCAGCCAGTTCGGCAA
>JBEKCX010000192.1:0-5599 GCA_050014655.1 Occallatibacter sp.
TGGGCATGTGCGTTCTCTTATCTCACTTCATCCTACGGGATTCGCCTTGCCTTGCTTGCACGCCGGATGCCGCTTTCCTCAGATGTTTGTCGGCATAGGTTCAGGTTCAAACGCGGTTCATCTCAACCCGCCCTACGCAATCCGCAGCGCCTTTTGCACCGCCTGCGGCTCGCGGTCGATCACCAGCAGATAGGCCCGCGTCGGCCCTTCGGGAACCCGCCTGCCCTGCTCCCAATGGCGCAGAGTATTCACGCTGAAACCAAAGCGAATGGCAAACTCCTGCTGCGTCAATCCGAGGCGCCCGCGAATCGCCCGCACATCGATCTCGGGCGGGATGTGGACGACGTATGTGCCTTCCTTGGCCGTTCCCTCGGCAAAGGCAATGGCCTGCTCAAGCCCCCGGATGATGCTCTCGCCAACCTTGCTCATGATGCTGACCCCCAGGATCGATTCAATCTATCGTAGTGCATTGCACCACTATTCGTAATTCTCGTGCAGGTGATCGATGTACAAAATCGAGACCTGGGGTAGTCGACGTAAGCGTCGGCAACCGGTTGATTAGGTTATACTCTTAACCGTTGATCGAGGACAGGCGTTCAAGTTATTGGAGGGTGCAATGTCAGGAAGAGGGGCGAAATCCGTCCGCTTTGCTCTTCGGGCTGTTTTCTGTGGATTATCAACCTTGGCCCTCCTGACAAGTTGCGGCGGCGGCGGGAGCGGCAGCATTGGCGTCTCGATACCGCCTCCCATCAGTGTGACCGTTAACCCTCCTACCGCGACGTTCTATGGTAGCGGGGAGACGCAGACCTTCACGGCCACTGTTGCGAACGACCCGTCCGATGCTGGCGTGACTTGGAGCGTTGACGACAATTGTGGCATGCTCATCAAGCCCACAAAGACCAGTGTCATCTATGAAATGATGTGCAACGCCACCGTTCCCCAATACTTGAGACTTTACGCTACCAGCAATATCGACCCGACGAAGTTCGGTGTGGCCGTCATATACATCTGAAGATCATTTGAAACCATGTCGATTCTTGCTGCCCGCGCCCGCACCAACAGCTACCCCGTTCGCTGTCTACTGTTACCGCAAGTAAATCAGGACTTTGGAAATCTCACGTCTCATGAACGACATCAGGCTGTCGATCTTCGAGTCCAAGCCCTGGCAAAGTCAGCACAATTTCAGAGTCCTTGAAGAGCCCAAAGAACTCCTCTAACGTCATGGTAAATCGGTTTTCACTAACACGAATCGGCCCATCCGTAACTTCCAGTTCATGCTTGATCGAATCGTAATCCTGTCCTTCATGGAAGAATGCGCGAACATTAACATTTCCGCAAGAACCATTATGTTTCTCGACTACGGTCGCCGAAATTGCTATAAGCGACCCTGCAAACTTCTGTCCTATTTTCACTATGTGATCCTCAACTGCGGTAATACCATCGATGTCCGCCGCAGCCGTACCGCTCCAGTCGCTGTCGCAGTGTTGAGTAGATGCCTTGAAAAATTCCATCTTAACCTCCATACGGTTTTGGGCGACTTTTGACGCCGCCCGTCTTCTGTTATTCGCCGAAGGCGGCTACGCCTGAACGGCTAGTTCTTCTTGTCCTCCACATCCACGTACTCAGCGTCGATCACGCCTTCGTCCTTCTTGGCTTCGGCGGTGGGAGTCTCTGCGCCAGGCGCCGCGCCGGCAGCGGCCTGAGCCGCATTCGCCTTGTAGAGCACCTCGGCCAGCTTGTGGCTGGCTTTGGTCAGTTGCTCGTGCGCGGCCTTCAGCTCCCTGGTGGACGGCGTTCCCTCGAGCACCTTCTTGGCCTCGGCCAGCGCCGCCTCGACCTCGGTCTTGTCCGCCGCCTGCACCTTCTCGCCGCTGTCCTTGAGCATCTTTTCGATGTTGTAGACCAGCCCGTCGAGCTGATTGCGCGCCTCGATCTCCTCGCGCTTTTCCTTATCCTCGGCCGAGTGCGCTTCGGCTTCCTTGGCCATCTTCTCCACTTCATCTTTCGAGAGACCGGAACTCGATGTAATCGTGATGCGCGTGTCCTTGCCGGTGGCGTTGTCCTTGGCCGTCACGTTGAGGATGCCGTTGGCGTCGATGTCGAAGGTGACCTCGATCTGCGGAATCCCGCGCGGCGCAGGAGGAATGCCGCCCAGCTTGAACTTGCCCAGAGTGCGGTTCTGCGCCGCCAGCGGCCGTTCCCCTTGCAGCACGTGCACCTCGACCTCGGTCTGCGAGTCGGCGGCCGTCGAGAAGGTCTCCGTCTTCTTGGTGGGAATCGTCGTGTTGCGCTGGATCATGGGCGTCGCCACGCCGCCCAGCGTCTCGATGGCCAGGGTCAGCGGCGTCACGTCCAGCAGCAGCAGATCCTTCACCTCGCCGGCCAGCACCCCGGCCTGCACCGCGGCGCCCACCGCGACCACCTCATCCGGGTTCACGCCCCGATGCGGCTCGCGGTTGAAAAGCTTCTTCACCAGCTCCTGAATCTTGGGCATGCGTGTCTGCCCGCCCACCAGAACCACCTCGTCGATCTTGTCCACGCCGATGCCCGCATCCGCCAGCGCCTGCTTGCAGGGGGCGATCGACTTATCGAGCAGATCGCCGACCAACTGCTCCAGCTTGGCGCGCGTCAGCTTGCGGACCAGGTGTTTCGGCCCGGTGGCGTCGGCGGTCACAAAGGGCAGGTTGATCTCCGTTTCGACGGTCGTCGAGAGCTCAATCTTGGCCTTCTCCGCGGCATCCTTCAGCCGCTGCAGGGCCATCTCGTTGCCCTTCGAGGAGAGGTCCAGCCCCTGCTCCTGCTTGAACTCGGCGATCAGCCAGTCCACAATCCGCTGGTCCAGATTGTCGCCGCCCAGGTGCGTATCGCCATTGGTGGATTTGACCTCGATGACGCCCTCGCCCACCTCCAGAATGGAGATGTCGAAGGTGCCGCCGCCAAAGTCGTAGACGGCGATGGTCTCATCCTTCTTCTTGTCCAGGCCGTACGCCAGCGCGGCCGCCGTCGGCTCGTTCACAATGCGCTTGACATCGAGGCCGGCGATCTTGCCCGCGTCTTTCGTTGCCTGGCGCTGCGCGTCGTTAAAGTAGGCCGGAACCGTGATCACCGCCTGGGTGACCGTCTCGCCCAGATAGGCCTCGGCGCTCTTCTTCAGCTTCTGCAGGATCATGGCCGAAATCTCCGGCGGAGTGTACTCCTTGCCCTGCGCCACCACGCCCACGTGGTCGCCCTGCTGCGTTACCTTGAAGGGCACCATCTTCATCTCGTCGGTCACTTCGTTGTAGCGCCGGCCCATGAACCGCTTGATGGAGAAGATGGTGTTCTCCGGGTTGGTGATGGCCTGGCGCTTGGCCACCTGGCCCACGAGCCGCTCACCGCTCTTGGTGAAGGCGACGATCGAAGGCGTGGTCCGTGCGCCCTCTTCGTTGGGAATCACTTTGGGCTCTCCGCCCTCGAGAACGGCAACGCACGAGTTCGTGGTGCCGAGGTCAATGCCGATAATCTTTGCCATGGTGGGTCTCTCCGCGTGCTGATAGAAATCTCCGACTCTTCTAGGATGCATCATTGAGTAAAGTAGTGTCAACTTTATTTGATTGCATCTCCATAAACTACGCCCTGATCTCGTCTTGGACCCCGCGTACCTCGATATGACACGGCTTCTCTTGAAAGAAATATCGGACTGATTTAGTCTTATTTTGATATACGACCGATTATGTCGCATTTTGCCGGAGGATTCATCTTGATTGCAATGACGCGCAACCGGATCATCAGGCGCGCCTGTTGGCTGGCTGCCTGTCTTCCCACCCTGTTCATTTCTTCCATCCTCGCGCAGGACAAGCCCTATTTCGTCACCTACTCTCACGATCTTGAGGAGCCAGGCAACCTGGAGATCGAGACCAAGACGGCGCTGGCCAGGCCGGGCGGAGGCAACCGTTACGGGGCCACAGCAATGGAGCTGGAGTACGGCACGCGGGCCTGGTGGACGACCGAGCTGTACCTCGACGGACAGGCCACAGCGCAGGACTCGACCGTGTTTACCGGCTTCCGCATCGAGAACCGCATCCGGCCGCTGATGCGGGATCATGCCGTCAATCCAGTCTTCTACGTGGAGTACGAGAACACCTCGGGCACCGACAAGAACATCCTCGAGGTCGTGGGCCATGACGGCCAGGCAGACCTAGCAGGCCCTAATGGCGAACTCAGCCGCGAGCATCAGCACGAAGCCGAACTCAAGCTTATCCTCTCTTCCAACGTGAGGGACTGGAATATCGCAGAGAACTTCATCACTGAAAAGGATCTCGGCCATGACCCGTGGGAGTTCGGCTATGCAGTGGGGGCGACCCGTCCCCTGCGCAGCGCGGCCAGCGGCCGGAGTTGCACCTTCTGCGCGGAGAAGTTCACCGCCGGCGTGGAGGCATACGGTGGCCTGGGAGATACCTTCGCGCTCACCATGCGCGATACCTCCCACTACCTTGCCCCGCTTGCCGGCTGGCAACTGCCCAAGGGCGTCCGCCTGAGCTTCTCGCCCGGCTTCGGTCTCACTGGCACAAGCCTAGCGCGCGTATACCGGGTAGGCCTGGCCTTTGAATTCGAACAGGTTGGCGGCTGGTTCCATAACGCCCAGGGACACGGCGATTCACAAGGAGGCGCCCAATGATGAAACGAGCTACCGCGATTCTTCTTGTCCTCTTCGCCTCAGCGCTCTCCCTTGCAGCGGCATCCAGTTCCCGCTGGCAGCAAGTCCCGGCAAGGGACCACGCGCGCCCCAGTCCGCTAGCCGGCGATCCCGATGCGATTCCGGCCGGAGCGCTTGTCTACCGCGAGCACTGCCAGCAATGCCACAAGGCCAATGCGATGGGCGATGGCCACAAACGCCCATCGCTGCGCAGCGATCGGATCCGCACGGCGAGCGACGGCGACATCGAGTGGTTTCTGCGCCAGGGCGACCTGGGCCATGGGATGCCCTCGTGGTCGAGCCTGCCCGCGGCGCAACGGTGGCAGTTGGTCGCCTGGCTCAGGTCCATCCAATAGCACAGCCGGGTGTCAGCAGACGGTGCTTCAAGTCCCTTCCGCACCTGCGGATGTGGCCTGGGAGCACCCCACCAGCTGTGCCCCTTTGACCTCCTTTGCGCCGAATCGATCCGCGAATCGTTTACCCTTGAGATGTTCCCTTCCGCATGACCACCGATGCCGCCCATGCCCGTTACCCGCTCACCCAGGGCGTGAACCCGTGGCTGGTGACATTCTCCGTCATGCTGCCCACCTTCATGGAGGTGCTGGACACCGCCATCGCCTCGGTCGCCCTGCCCTACATCGCGGGGTCGCTTAGCGCATCCAACTCCGAGGCAACCTGGGTGCTCACCAGCTACCTGGTGGCCAACGCCGTCATTCTGCCCGCCTCCAACTGGTTCGCCCGCCGCTTCGGCCGCAAGCGCTTTCTGCTCACCTGCGTCATCGTTTTCACCATCGCTTCCTTCTTCTGCGGAGCGGCTCCGTCGCTGGGCGTCATCCTGCTGGCCCGCGTGGTCCAGGGGGCGGGCGGCGGCGCCTTGCAGCCCCTGTCCCAATCCATTCTTTTGGAGAGCTTTCCCGTCTCCAA
>JBEKCX010000193.1:0-5515 GCA_050014655.1 Occallatibacter sp.
TGGATAACTCTCTTCGGCCCTTCGTCCCGCCGGCCGGCGTCTGCGCCGGGACAAGGAAAACGATAGCATGTCAAGGCGGATCGGCGCCGGCGCTCTCTGATGGTCGCGTCGAATTGATAGCTTGGTTCCACGATACGCCGCCCTCCGCTTTCCCCTCCCCAATCCCACCCCCTACAATGGGAACAGAACGTTGAAACCCGAGGAAAACCATGCCCCTCTCCGGAGAAGCCATCCGCCTCATGAACTACATTGATGACGTCGCCGTAACCCTGCGCCGCATACTTGCCACCGTCCCCGCGCTCTCCCATGAGGAGCGCGCCCGCGTCGCCGAGCACCTGCTCAATGCCAAGCCCAGCGCCGACGACGTCGTTGAAGCCCTCTCTGCCAAGTAAGCCCGGCTTGTCCACCGTCGCCATCATCGGAGCCGGCCCGCTGGGCCGCCGGCTGGCCCTGAGTGCAGCGCGCGCCGGCTTCCGCGTCCTGCTGGAAGACGTGATGCCGGCCAATCTTCATCACGCCCGCGAAGCCCTGCGCGGGCAACTCGGTCCCGAGGCCTTTCTAGGAGCGGCGCCCAACGTCGCCCTTGTCTCCACCATCGAGGATGCCGTCCGTTCGGCCGACCTGGCCATCGACTGCGTGCCCGACGAGCTGGAATCCAAGCTTGAAATCCTCTGGCTGCTCGACCGCATGGCCCCGCCTCGCACCGTCCTGGCCACGCCCACCACGCGGCTGTCTATCGCCGACCTGGCCAACTGCACCTGCCGTCCGGACAAGTGCATCGCCATCGCCGCCGAGGCCTCCAGCCTGGCCGCCGGCTCCAGCAACCAAATCCTCCTCCGCACGACCGCCCGCACCAGCCCTCAGACCGTGGCTCTCGTCGAGGATTTCTGGCGCCGGCTGGGCTTCACCGCGACCTTCGCCCCCGACCCCGCTGAGCACCGCGCTTCCTAATCCCTGATCTCTGATCCCTGATCTCTGATCTCTGATCCCTGATCTCTGATCTCTGATCCCTGATCTCTGCTTCAAGCAAGCACTTGCTTGTAATAGTCCACATAGTGCGGCACCACCAGCGTCGAGCAGAAGCGCTTCTGCGCCGTCTTACGGCCTGCCTCGCGCATCGCATCCAGCCGCTCCCGGTCCTTGAGCAGGCTCAATGCTCCCTGGGCCATGCCGTCGATGTCGCCCACCTCAAACAGCAACCCCGTCACCCCATCATCGATCAGCTCCGGCACGCCGCCCACGCGCGTGGCAATCGATGGAACCTTGCACGCCATGGCCTCCAGCGCCGCCAGACCAAACGACTCCAACTCGCTTGGCATCAACAAAATATCGGCCAGCGGCAGCACCTCGTTCACGCGCTCCAGCTTGCCCACGAAGTGAACCTTCGAGTGGATTCCCAGGTCGTGCGCCAGCCACTCCGCTGCCGATCGGTCCGGCCCGTCTCCCACCATGACCAGTTGTGCCGGCAGCTCCCGCGACACTTGGGCAAAGACCTTCACCACGTCCACCACCCGCTTGACCGGCCTGAAATTGGAGAGATGCATCAGGATCGCTTCTTCCGGCGCAGCCAGCCGGCGACGCGCCTCCGCCCTCTTGGCCTCATCCTTGTACGGCCGGTAAACGTCGCAATTGACGAAGTTCCCGATCACCTCAATGGGCCGCGTCACATCGAAGTGTTCGACCGTCTTCTCCTTTAGATACTGAGAGATGCTGGTCACCCCATCGCTCTCCTGGATGGCGTAGCGGGTGATCGGAAGGTAGCAGCGGTCGAGGCCGACGAGCGTAATGTCGGTACCGTGCAGCGTGGTCACGAAGGGCAGCCGCCGCCCCCGCGCGGCCAGCATCTGCCGCGCCAGCAGCGCGCTCACCGAGTGGGGAATCGCATAGTGCACATGGAGCAGGTCAAGCTCATTGAATTCAGCCACTTCCGCCATCCGCGACGCCAGCGCCAGGTCGTAGGGCGGAAACTCGAACAGCGGGTAGCTCGACACCGGAACTTCATGATAAGAAATGCCTTCGTCGCGCCCGCTCAGCCGGAACGGTTGCGAGTAAGAGATGAAGTGCACCTCGTGGCCCAGCGCCGCCAGTTCGATGCCCAGCTCCGTGGCCACCACGCCCGAACCGCCGTAGGTGGGATAGCAAGTGATGCCGATGCGCATAAACCCTTCTCTTTGCTTGTGTATAGGGACTCTCGAGGATGGATGCGGCTGGAGCCCGCGACGGCTCTCAATTCTACTTTGAAAGGCGGGGCAGGCGCTAATAGACGCCCGGAATCAGCCGCTTGGTCTGTTCGCTGTAGGCCGCATACTCCGCGCCGAACGCCTCGTTCAATGCCGCTTCCTCCACGTGAATTCTATACAGCACAGCCGCTGTCGTGGGCGCCATGACCGCGAGGAACGCGATCCAGTTCCGCTCTTGAAGTCCGACTGCCAGAAACACCAGCAACATGCCCGTGTAAGACGGGTGGCGGACAAAGCGATAAAGGCCACCACGATAAACCGTTTGCGCGTGGCGGATGGCGACATTCGAGCTGAAGGCCTTGCCCAGTGACAGGATCGCCGTCCATCGAATGCCTACCCCGGCAATGAGCACCGCTATTGCCGCAACTACCAGCCCATGCCCGCCGCCATTCGAGTTCCGCAACATTCCATGGTGGATCGTTTCTCCCGCAGTGATGGCAAGCGTAATGGTTACCCACAGGACTATGGAAGATCCACGGTCCGTCACCTTTCCGCCGCCCCGCCATGTGCGTGTTCCAACGGCGATAAGCACCTCCGTTGCAGTCCAACCGTAAAGCAATATCTTCCACAAGAGAACGATCCCCAACTTGCCTCCATCTCCCTGATTCAACACAGACTTTTCCACCGGGGTTTCAGCGGAAGATACGCAGTCGCGGCAGCCGAGGTTCCGTTCGCCGCCGGCCTCATAGCTGCCGGCCAGTGGCCGGAGAGGCCGGAATCAGCCTCTCCCCAAGCTCGAAAAACCGATCAACTCGATCTCCTCTCCCACGTCCATTGCCGCGAGCGCCTCCCGCTCGATCTCCCGCGAGGCCAGCAGCCGCGTGCCCGCCCGCGCCAGATCGGAATCATTGTAGCCGGGATGCGTCACCAGCTCCCAGGTTCCCGGCGGCAGGCGTCGGAGTAGGGAACTAACCGTGGCTGCATCAAGGGTTCCTGTGGCCAGTACTCCGAGAGCGCCGTCGGTGGTCGCAAAACCCTCCTCGGCCACGATGCGCCTGAAAGCAGGTTCCAACCGCCGCAGCAGATTCACCTGTACCCGCCGCATCCAGGGAGCGCGGAGCGTGGCGCGCAGGCTCCACGCCGTCTCGAAGGGATTGCGCACGGCGCGAATCCCGGCTGCCTGCGCCGCTCGCAGCACCGGCCGGAGCACGGCGGGAAACATGTGCACGTGCTTGTGCGTGTCGATGTGCGTAAGCGCCACTCCCTTGCTCTGTAGCAACTCAATCTGAGCGCCTGCCTCAGCCTCGATCTCGGCGGACCGCATCCGCCCTGCAAGCAACCGCTTCAGAAACGCTCCCAGCGTAGGCTGAAAGCACCCCGTGCTTGCATCGGCGAGCGTGGAAATCTCCCGCTGCGGCAGCACGGGTTCCCCCCCCACCAGAACCACATGGCAGCCCACCGCCAGGGCGGGCGCGGAAAGGGCTAGTCCGATGGCCTCTTCGGTCGCCCCGCCCCGCGCCATCAGGGTGGCGCTGGTCACAACACCGGCCCGGTGCAGCTCCAGGATCGCGCGGTTGACCCCGGCAGTTAGCCCGAAGTCATCGGCATTGACGATAAGTCGGCTCACCGCCTGAGTTTATCAACTCAAGCGGCTCCCCCGGCGCGATGGAACGAGATCTCCCGGAACGTCGCTGCGCTGCTATGATTTCAGAAGGCCGCAATCGGCTCGCCGAGCGCGTGGGCGGTTAGCTCAGTTGGTTAGAGCGCCTGCCTTACAAGCAGGAAGTCGGGGGTTCGAGTCCCTCACTGCCCACCAAGCCATCGAGGTCTTTGAGCTATTGCGCCCGCTTACCGGCTCAGGAGAATTGATCTTCCCCGGCGACCGCGACCCCATGAGGCCAATGAGCAATAACACGATCCTGCTGGCGCTGGACCGGATGGGATACGGGGGCCGCCAGACGGGTCACGGATTCCGAGGGTTGGCATCCACGATCGTGCATGAGCAAGGTTATGCGCACGAGCACATCAAGTTGCAGCTTGCTCACGCTCCCCGGAATGCGGTGAGCGCGGCATACAACCATGCTCTCTATCTGGAGCCACGCGCCAGGATAATGCAGGACTGGGCGGATTTTCTGGAGCACACACAGCGCAGCGCCAAGGTATTGCCCTTCAGTGGAACTGCGGCATAGCCATTCAGTCAGCTCGGCTGGTCGAGAATCAAGCCACGCCTTGCAATCCAATCACAGATGGTTGCCACGCCGGAATCCCTTACCGGCATCATCTTGAAGAGAGAGAATTCAGGCCAGTTCTCTGACCTCGAATTTCCCGGCTGGCTTCAATCTGGCGTGCAATCCGCTCCTCTAATTCCGTTTCGATTCAGCCGACAGGCCTGGCCCCCAGCGACACGGGCCTTGGGAACCTTCCCTCAGTACCGCGCAGATAAACGGTACTTCGTGACAGGCCGGTGCGATCCAACACGTTTGGCAATCTGAGAATCTTCTCGGGCATCCTCACACCTCCAGGTCCGCAAGTCATCGATCTTCACTACTGCTATGTACATCGCTTATAGCGCGCCATATTCGCCTGCGGCAAACAAATTGCCCATCCGGTAAAATCTTGAGAAGAGCACCGAATACCGCGACGTGCATGGCATCGACCCGAGGGCGCGAAGTGGGATGGAAGGAACAACCAGCAAACGAATTCAGCGGCCCAGCCGGGGACGGCAACGGCAGGTTGTTACGACACGGGAAGGGGAACCATAATGTTGATTCTGAGGCGGATTGTGGCCTGAAGATGAGTTCGACATGGCGACTTGCGGGACTGATCTGTCGACGCCAAGCGAATCAGCAGTTCATTGGAAACCAGAACCCTCCGGGCGGCATCGGCGCTTACCGTTACAATGCGCCAAATGCGCGTTAAATACTTAGTATGTGAGGTCTGCTGCATAGACAAGAGGCACAATGTCGGTCCATCAGAAGGCATGGCCGATGATGCGACGCAACGGACTCTTTACCCGCACATCTTTTTGGTCGAATCGCGGCCAGCGCTCTCCGCCGAGTCACCGGAACATCCTGGAAATCGTGGCCTGCTGCCCAACGCGCCTATGGCATTCTTCTCCTGTCTGTCTCATCTTGCTGGGGGGTTCTTTATGACGCACTTGGCCGCCAAGTCGAAACATGGGCATCGTTGGTACTTGTCATAAATAATCATGCACGGGCAGTTAAACTTCAGCCCGTAAATAAACATTGCCAAAATCGCGTAGAGCAGATAATAAATAGGATGCCATATCAGGCTCAGACCCCATATGACAATCATCATCCCGGATTTGGAGCGAT
>JBEKCX010000194.1:0-5514 GCA_050014655.1 Occallatibacter sp.
GCGTCTCTCAATTACCTGCTCAGCTCGCTGGTATGGCGGCAGGACCACAACGGCTTCAGCCACCAGGACCCCGGCTTCATCGACCACCTGATG
The DNA here is from genome assembly GCA_050014655.1 of Occallatibacter sp. Lineage (GTDB taxonomy): Bacteria > Acidobacteriota > Terriglobia > Terriglobales > Acidobacteriaceae > Telmatobacter. The sequence goes on from JBEKCX010000194.1 coordinate 94, forward strand.
AACAAGAAGGCCGACGTGGTGCGCATCTACCTGCCGCCGGACGCCAACACGCTGCTCTCGGTGGGCGATCACTGCCTGCGCAGCAGGAACTACATCAACCTGATTGTGGCCGGCAAGCAGCCCGCGCCGCAGTGGCTCACCATTGACGAGGCCATCGCGCACTGCACCACCGGGCTGGGCGTGTGGCCGTGGGCCTCGAACGACGAGGGCGGTCCTGAGGTTGTAATGGCCTGCTGCGGCGACGTGCCCACGCTGGAAACCCTGGCCGCTGTCTGCATACTGCGCAGGAGAGTGCCCGACCTGCGCATCCGCGTGGTCAACGTGGTAGACCTGATGGCGCTGCAGCCCACCAGCGAGCATCCGCATGGGCTGCCGGACGAGGAGTTCGATCAACTCTTCCCGGTCGGCGTGCCGGTGGTCTTCGCCTTCCACGGCTATCCCTGGCTCATTCACCGGCTCACATACCGCCGGCACAACCACGACAACATCCACGTGCGCGGCTACAAGGAAGAGGGCACCACCACCACGCCCTTCGATATGTGCGTGCTCAACAACATCGACCGCTTCCAGCTTGCGCTGGACGCCATCAAGCGCGTGGCGCGGCTCAAGCCGCTGGCCGCGACCGCCGAGCAGTGGTACTCCGAGGCCATCCAGCGCCATAAGCTGTACGTGGCCGAAAATGGCGACGACCTGCCCGAGATCAAGGACTGGCGCTGGCCGAAAAGTTGACTCGCCAACCAACTGGGTGCCCCAGGTCTCGCTTTTGAGACCTGGGACTCCTCCAGCGAAAGCATTTTCACTGTTTCTGTAATGCTAGCGCCGCGCTATCACCCCACCGTAGCCGTTCGCTGCTGACGGCAAGGGTGGGGCGCCCCGATCTAATACTATTGTTAAATATGCGCTAACTCCGCCGATCGGTTCGGCTCCAACTCAAGAGGCTCGAATTCATGCCGTCATTGCCCGTACTGGTTTTGAACAGCGGTTCTTCTTCCATCAAGTTTTCAATTTATGAAGCCGGCGACGGCGAACGGCGCAAGCTGCACGAGGGCGCGGTCGACGGCATCGGCACCGATCTGGGCAAGTTCTGGATCAAGGATGCCGACGGCAACCAGCTCGTCGGTCAAACCCGCGAATTGCCCACGCGCGCCGTCGCCTTCAGGCTGGTGGCCGACGCGCTTCACTCCGGCGACTTTCCCGCGCCGGCGGCCATCGGACATCGCATGGTTTGCGGTGGCCCCACGGTGCAGGAGAACCAGCTCATTACGCCCGAGTTAGTCGACGAGATGGAGCGCTACACGGCCTTCGCGCCGCTGCACACGCCCATCGCCGTCTATATCATGCGCGAGTCGCTGCGCCTGTTTCACGGCGTTCCCAACTTCGTCTGCCTGGATTCCTACTTCCATCGCACCATGCCCGAAGTGGTGACACACATGCCCATCCCGGAGGAGTATTCGGCCATGGGCGTGCGCCGCTACGGGGCGCATGGAATCTCCTACGAGTCGATCGTTTACCAGTTGCAGCCCAACGTGCCGGAGAAGCTCATCGCCGCCCATTTGGGCAACGGCGCTTCCATCACCGCGATCCGCAAGGGCAAGTGCCTGTCCACCTCGATGGGCCTCACGCCCACCGGCGGCATCATCAGCGGCACGCGCACGGGCGACATCGATCCTGGCGTTCTCTTGTTTATTCTGCGCAAGATTGCCGAGACCGCCAAGAGTGCAGCGGAGGCCGCCGACCAGCTGGAAGCGGTGGTCAGCAGGCAGGCGGGGCTGCTGGGCGTGAGCAATCTATCCAACGACATGCGCGATCTGCGCGACGCCATCCGCAAGGGCAGCGCCAACGCGCGCCTGGCAGTGGACAAGTTCACCTGGACCATCGCCCGCTGGATCGGCAGCTTTGTGGCTGAGTTGAACGGGCTGGACATGCTGGTCTTCACCGGCGGCATCGGCGAAAACGACATTGCCGCGCGCGCCGAGATCTGCGCCGGCCTGGGCGCGCTGGGCATCGTTCTCGACCCGGTCCGCAACAACGTGCGCGGCAAAGGCGTCATCTCGGCCGATAACTCGCCGGTGACCGTGCGCGTGATTCCGCCGGCCGAGGATCTGATCATTGTGAACCACGTGGTGCGGCTGCTGGGGGAGTGACCGGCGAGGAGGGGTGGGCCGCGGCTATTCGCTGCTTGCGCTGCCAAACTCTCCGCCGCCGCTCACAAAGAGCTTTTCCGCCTGGCCGCGCAGCACGCGGTAGAGGGCGAACTGGCGCTGGGTCTGGCCGCGCAGCTCAAAGAGCAGCTCGCCGCGGTTGTCGGCCATGGCGTCCACGGCGTCCACCAGCTTCATGCGCGGGGTATCGTCCAGGTGGGCGCCGTCGGTCACGTTCTTCAGCAGCACCAGCACATTGCCGTAGAGGTCCGGCTGGGCAATCAGGGTCACGAACTTCTGCAGGGCGAATGGGCCGCCGGTGTGCGCCGTCAGCACCATTGTGGCTCCGGCGCCATAGGCCAGCTCGAAGACCCGAAACTGCTCGTCCTCAAGCGCGGCGGGCGGCGGAGGCGTGGGATGGGCGCTCTTGCGCGCGGTCTGCGTCGTGGTCCGCCTGGGCGTTGTTTTGGGTGGAGGCGGATTCAGGCCCAGCGCATCGCGGGCAATGCCTTCCAGGGCCGATTTCATCGCCGCCTCATCGTCCGGGTTGGCCCACGCAAACTCCCACGGATGCTCCGGGCGGCTCCGGGCGTCGGAGACGGCCACGGCCTGGCGCATATCCGGCGGAAGGCCCATCAAGCTGGGAACCACGTCGAGGTTGCCGCCGTTGGACTTGCCGCGCTTGAGCCGGGGCCGGTCGGGGTCGGTGACATCGGGCAGCGAGTCAACGTGGCCGACGTCCTCCGGCTGCTTCTTCTTCTTTAGCGTTGGCCGGTCGGCGTCGGGCGCTGAGGCGGCGGTTCCGGAACCGCTCCCGGAGCTGTCGCTGGAGGCTCGCTTGTGCAGCGTGGGCCGGTCGGGGTCGGGACTTGTGTCCGAGGTCTGGCTGGAGTTTGTGCTGGCCGGAGTTGCGCCGGAGCTTGCACTGCCCGTGCCTGTGCTGGAGCCGGCATCGCCTGTGCTGTCGCTGGAAGGCTTCTTGTGCAGCGTCGGCCGGTCAGGATCGGTGGCTTGCGCCTGCCCGCCGGAGTCAGAGTCGCTCCCCGAACTGCCGCCGCCGGAACCGCCGCTGCCCGCTCCTCCGGCAGGTTCCTCGTCCGCGTGGTGCTTGCGATGGAGGACCGGCTGATCGCTCTGCGCATCGTCGTCAATCTCGGTGCGCGCCAGCTCCCGCGCCGCGGGCTTGGGCCGCGCGGCGGGCATCGGCTTCCAGGTTCCATAGCCCACCCACGAGCCCTGCTCCTGGCCGGAGTTCTTGATGTCGAAGAGGCCGATCGGCCTGCCGTCCTGTTCGAGTTCGTACTCGACCTCGCCGGCCAGCGCCAGCGGCTGGGGGCGGGCCAGGTAGATTCCGCCATCCTGAAGTTTGCCGCCATCCAGCACGGCCACGGGAACCAGCCGGCTGGTCTTGGGCTTGCCCGCCTCGCCGGTCCACTCGAGGACGGCGATGGCGCGCAGCTCGGGCGTGTCCTTGCTAGTTTTGGTCACCTGGCCGGGGTACTGAGCGAGTGCGGGCAGGGCGGCTAGCAGGCAAGCGGCCGCCAGGACCGCTCCTCCTGCTAAAACAACGAATCCACCGCCACGCGATGACATTTGCCGCCCACCTCGGGAATAATCGAAGCTGATGGCCACCAAAGGCCCTCCATCCACAATACGAGGATATTCCCCATGGAACTCAACCAGAAGGTCGCCGACTTCACCTTGCAAACCGACGAAGACAAAACCGTAAGCCTCTCCAACTATGCCGGCAAGCCGGTCATACTCTTCTTCTACCCCCGAGCGGACACGCCGGGCTGCACCATCGAGGCTTGCGGCTTCCGAGATGCCTTCAAGAAGCTCCAGGCAGCCGGCGCGGTCGTCCTTGGCATCTCCCGCGACACGCCCAGGGACCAGGCCAAATTCCGCGCCAAATTCGACCTGCCCTACACACTCCTTGCTGATGTAGACGAGAAAGTCTGCAATCAGTTTGGCGTGCTGAAGGAAAAGAACATGTACGGGAAGAAAGTGTGGGGCATCGAGCGGACCACCTTCGTCATCGGCCCGGACCAGACCCTGCTGCACGTCTTCCCCAAGGTTACGCCTGCCGGCCACGCGGAGGAGGTTCTGGCCCTGATCAAAGAATGGAAGAAGACGCACAAGTAGGGTGCGGAGCAGCCGGCGAAGGACGGCGAAAGGGACAACTGTGAAGACGGAAAGAACAGCGCTTCGGATCTACTCAGTCGTTGACCCAGTGTCCCCATGGCGCTTGCCCAGTTCGTATTCCGGATTTCCGAGGTACCCCGGGAAAATGTCGGCTGTTGAATGGAAGAACTTGCTTGCCAAGGCAAAAGGGGGCGATGCCGAGGCGGAATGGAGGGTCGCAGAGCATTATTTCAATGGATGCAAGGACCGGCGCGGGCGGGTCCTGATAGGGCCCTCCAACCGAAAGGCTCTTGAATGGTTTCGCCGATCCGCGGAGCACGGGTACAACGGTGCGCAGAATACTCTTGGCGTCATTCTAGGTGGCGATTACGGCGTGGAGAAGAACGTGCACGAAGCTCTGCTTTGGCTCAAAAGAGCTTTCCGCGGCGGAGACACTGGTTGCGCGCCGAACAATATCGCGATCACGTACCGCGAAAACGGGAATCTTCGCCAGGCCGTGCATTGGTTCAGGAAGGTCGACGCTTCACGCGACGATGCTTTTCTCATCCAACTTGGCATCCATTCCTATTGGGGCAAAGGCGTCCGGACCGATCATCGGGCGGCGGTTCGTTTTTTTCGAAAGGCGATCCGAGGCAAGAACATGTCGGAATGTGACCGAGACGATGCAAGTTTCTACCTCGGAATCGCGTATCTCGAAGGCAAGGGGGTCAGGAAGTCACTCCGATTGGCGCAAAAGCATCTTGAGCGGGCTAACAGGGACAACGATCATCTGGCGGCACAACGGCTTCTGAAGCAACTGAGGAGGCTCGTCTAGCCGCCTATGGGAACGACTCGCCTTCCCGGCCGGCTGCTCACGCGCTCGTTCTTCGAGGCGCCGCCGGAGCTGGCGGCTCCGCGCCTGTTGGGCAAGGTGCTGGTGCACCGGACGGGCGGCGGGCTGCTGGCGGGGCGAATCGTCGAAGCCGAGGCCTACCTGGGCCCGCACCACGATCCGCCCGACCCTGCCGCGCACGCCCATCGCGGCCCCACCCCGCGGAACCGCGTCCTCTTTGGCCCCGCAGGGCACGCGTATGTTTATGCGATTTATGGCCGCTACTTCTGCATGAATGTCTCCTGCGAGGCCGAGGGCCGGGCCGGA
>JBEKCX010000195.1:0-5512 GCA_050014655.1 Occallatibacter sp.
GAGGCCGTGGCCGCGGAACTCCAGCGCATCGGCATGGAGAATGTGCGGCTGATCGAGACCGAAGGCCATCCGCTGGTCTATGCCGACTGGCTGCACGCCGCGGGCAAGCCTTCCGTGCTGATCTACGGGCACTACGACGTTCAGCCGCCCGATCCGCTCGACGAGTGGCTGTCGCCGCCCTTCGAGCCCACGGAGCGCGGCGGCAACCTCTACGCCCGCGGCGCGGTGGACGACAAGGGGCAGGTGTGGGCGCAGGTGAAGGCGCTGGAGTCGCTGCTGGGGGCGCGCGGCCGGCTGCCGCTGAACGCGCGCGTGCTCTTCGAGGGCGAGGAGGAGGTTGGCGGGGAGGGAATTGCCCGCTTTGTCGCCTCCAAGCCGCCGGAGCTTGCCGCCGACTTTGCCCTGGTCTCCGATACCGAGATGTTCGCGCCCGGCCTGCCCACGCTCTGCGTAGGTCTGCGGGGCATGATCTATACCGAGCTGGAGGTGCGCGGCGCGCGAAGTGACCTGCACTCCGGCATGTATGGCGGCGCGGCTCCCAATCCCTTCGTCGCCATCGCGCAGATTCTGGCCCGCCTCAAGGACGAGGACGGCCGCATCCTCATTCCGGGCTTCTACGACGGCATCGTCCCTCCCAGCAGCGAGGAGCTGGAGGCCTGGCGCAGTCTGCCCTTCGACGAGGAGAGGTATCGGATGAAGGAGGTTGGTTCGCGGCAACTGGTGGGCGAGCCCGGCTACAGCGTTCTGGAGCGCACCTGGGCGCGGCCCACCCTGGATGTGCACGGCATTCCCGGCGGCTTTACCGGAGCGGGCGCCAAGACGGTGATCCCCGCCAAGGCCGTGGCCAAGGTCTCCATGCGCCTGGTTCCGGGCATGACGCCGGCCAGATCCTTTGCGCTTTACAAGAGCTATGTGGAGCGGATCGCGCCCCTCGGCGTGGATGTGGAGGTGCGGCTGATTCACTCCGGCGACCCCTGCCTGATTCCCGTCGACAATCCCTACATCCAGGCGGCTACGCGCGCGCTCAAGGAGGTCTGGGGCCGGGAGACGGTCTTCATCCGCTCCGGCGGCTCCATCCCCATCGTGGGCGACTTTGCCCGCCACCTCGGCCTGCCCAGCGTGATGATGGGCTTCGCCCTGCCCGACGACAACCTGCACGCTCCCAACGAGAAGTTCCACTTGAAGAATTTCGAGCTGGGCATCGAGTCGCTGATCCGCTTCCTGGAGGAAGCGGGAGGATGAGATTCGCAGCTTTCTCAGTATTTTGCCTGGAGCCGGTTTGCCCAATTCAATGCTAGAGGCGCGGTATCCGCAAACAGGTCGTTGTGGCCGTGATCTGGAAGTGAGTAGAATTGCCGGGGTTCATTGGCCAGATCGTATAGCTGTCTTCCCTGGGCTGGGGGAACCACTTGGTCATTCGCGCCATTGACAATCAGAAGAGGCGCGTGGATTTTCTTCATCTTCTCGACGTTTTCGAAGCGGTCCAGGGCAAGATACTTCGCCGGAAAATACGGAAACTCCCGTTGCGCCATCGCTGGAACCGATAGAAAGGGAGCCAGGAGCATGACCCCTCCGACATGGAATTCCTCGGCCATCTGAACGGCCACGCCAGTTCCCAGGGAATGCCCGAAGAGAATAAGGTTCTCGCTTTTCACTCCTTGAGCCAACAGCGCATAGATACAGGCGCGCGCGTCGGCATAGAGGCCGGCCTCCGTCGGCTTGCCGGGCAATCCACTGTATCCGCGATACTCAGCAATCAGAAATCCATACCCCGCGGCAATATACGGATCGGCGATAAGCGAAGCGCCGTACAGACTATCGCCATTGCCGTGAAAGAAGACGAAGGTAAAAGGCTTGCTCGTCGCCGGAGCGTACCAGGCCTTCAAGTCGAGCCCGTCTGCAGTTCTTACGGAAATCTCTCTAAAAGATGCGTTTGCGCCCGCATCGTGCAGGGTCACGTAGGTATGGCTTGGAAAGTACAAGAGGCTTCTTTGGTATACAAAAAAACTGATCAAACAAAGAATGTAAAAGCCGACAACGATGCCGATTAACTTTCCTATTCTTACAATAGCTCTATCTTCCGGCAGCGATTGGAATACCAAACCCATGTTTTGCCTCGATTGTCGAGAGTATACCGCCGCGTCTCTCATCGCGTAATCTGATTGCATGGCAAGCTTCGATTCCGCCCCCAATCCGGAGCTCTCCGAGGCGCTGGGAGATGTGCTCACCGAAGAGCTGAAGCTGCCCGAGCCAACCGCGGCGGAGGCCTCCGAACCCATGATCGCCTTCAGCCACGTGGGCATCTCGTTCGATGGCCGGGCGGTTCTGGAGGACGTGAGCTTCTCGGTCGATCGCGGCCAGACGCTGTGCATCTTGGGCCGCAGCGGCGTGGGCAAGTCGGTGGCCCTGCGCATGCTGATGGGCTTTCTGAGGCCGGATACCGGCTCCATCCGCGTGGAGGGCCAGGAGATCACCGGCCTCGGCGAGAGCGGCATGCAGGCCATTCGCAAGCGCGTGACCATGGTCTTCCAGAACGGCGCTCTGTTCGATTCCCTGAGCGTGCGCGAGAACGTAGCCTTTCCGCTCCGAGAGCGTGGCGGCCTCTCCGAGGAGCAGGTGCACGAGATCGTGGATAGCCTGGTCGGTTTGGTGGGCGCGGAGGATGTGGCGGAGGCATTCCCCGCCAGCCTCTCCACAGGGCGCAAGCGGGCTGTGGCTATCGCCCGCGCGCTGGCGGCGCAGCCGGAGGTGGTGCTTTACGATGAGCCGACTACCATGGTGGACCCGATTATCGCACGCCGGCTGGGAGACCTGATCCAGCGCCTTAAGCGGCAGCTTGGATTTACCAGCATCGTGGTGACGCACGATATGCGCTTTGCCGAACGGCTCGCCGACCGCGTGCTGTTTCTCGATGGGGGCCGGGCGCGGTTCTTCGGGCCGCTCCAGGGGTTTCTGGCCTCGGCCGATTCCCATATTCAGCAGTTTTTGACGCTGGACGCCTATGTATTACCTTCGGAATGAGTAATTTATCATCTAGTAACCAGGGGAAGATGCGATTTTTCTTGCCATCGAGATACGCTCGCAGGCTATGCTTGAATTGTCGGCTCTTCCCCGATCCAGGTAAGCGCGTTAAGGGGGATAGGGTCACCCGATTTGGGGATACCGCGGCCGGGTACGGTTCGGCATAATTGGTTCGCTCTCATTGGTTTTCATCCTAGCGAAGGCGGTTTGTCCGGGCGCGGCGGTTGTCTTTTGCTTTCATACCATGGGCCGCATCCGGTTGTTGCGAGTTGAATCTTCTTGGGAGCAACGTCGGGGTTGCTGTTAACCAAGGATGTTCGGCGGCGATTCCAGGTTATCTGGCGCGGGACAAGGGTGACGTAAGATGTGAGAGCTATGGTCCGGCGCAACCGGACCAGGAGGGTTCACTGCGGGCAACTGAGCGGGTTGCATGGTGACAGGCAACTCAGAGGCAAAGAGAATTGTTCAGGAGGGAATTGCCCGGCTCTCAGTGGTGTATTGTCGTTTTCCCCTTTATGGGTTATTGGTGGGAAGCTTTTTCCCATCCTCCCCCTGAACGTTTGAGGTCTGCGGAACGTATATGGCAACATCGGACTTCTGGCAAGGAGTTTCAGCTGCGGTTTCCTCTTCCCCGGAATGGGCGGGGGGAGCGGCTGGAAGCTCCAGGCACAGTTCACGGGCCGCGTCCAAGCTGTGGATGACCCTGGATGGGATCACGGTTCTCGGCGCCGCGGTGCTGGCCACGCTGTACGAGTTTCGTGCGAGCCCAGTGGCGGGCGCGGAGGGATTGTGGCGCGGCACGCTCATTCATGGGCGATCGCTGAGCATCCTGTTGGCGCTCCTTTGCGGATTTACGATTGCCCTCATGGTCATCAGCCGGCGGCTTCATCTCTACGAGCCGACCCGGTTGGCCAGTTTTCTTCATGAGCAGAAACTGAGCGTGCAGGCGTGTTTCAGCGCGGCCCTGCTGCTGACCGGGGCGCTTTACGCGGTTCATGCCGAGGATATTCCGCGCGGCATTGTGCTGGGCACGGTGGGTCTGGTGACGGTCTCGCTCAGTCTGCGCCGGTTCGTTTGCCGGATATTGATCAACCGGCGGCTTGACCGCGGTGTGGGCACCCGCAACGTTCTCATCGTGGGCACCGGGCCTGAGGCGCACGCTTTGCGCCATCACCTGGACAGCATCCGGCATCTGGGTTACACATTCAAGGGTTTCATCGACTTTCCCGGTTCCGCTTCGCGCCTGACGGCCGCGTGCGGCGATGTAGTGGGCACACTGGATACGCTCTTCCTTCACGCCCGCAGGCAGTTTGTAGACGAGATCTTCTTCACCACTCCCTGTGAACGGGGAATGGTGCAGGACGTACTCGAACAGGCTCGCGTCCACGGCGTGGACCTGCGCGTGATTCCCGAGATGTACGACGGGCTGGCCTGGGACAATCCCATTGAGTACGTCGGGCAGTTTCCCACCATTCCGCTGCATTGCGGGCGCGTGCCCGAGGCAGGCCTGCTGTTGAAGCGCTGGCTCGATGTCGTGCTCTCCATCCTGGCTTTGGTTGTTCTTTCGCCGGTGCTGCTGGCCATCGCCATCGCCGTCAAGCTGGATTCGCACGGTCCGGTCTTCTATCACTCGGAACGCATTGGAAAGAAGGGCCGCGTCTTTCGCTGCGCCAAATTCCGCACCATGGTCCGCGACGCGGACAAGCGCCGCGCCGACGTGATGCACATGAACGAGCGCGACGGCGTGCTCTTCAAGATCTCCAACGATCCCCGCATCACCAAGCTGGGCCGCTTTCTGCGCAAGTATTCGCTGGATGAACTGCCCCAGTTCTTCAACGTGCTGCGCGGCGACATGAGCATCGTCGGCCCGCGTCCGCCGCTGGCCAGCGAGGTGCGGGAGTACAAGCTCAGCCACCTGCGCCGCCTCGACGTAACCCCCGGCATTACCGGCTTGTGGCAGGTGCAGGCCCGCCAGGACCCCTCCTTCGATAGCTATATCTCGCTTGATGTTACCTACATCGAGAACTGGAGCATCTGGCTGGATCTCAAGATCCTGGCGCGCACGGTGGGCGTGGTCCTGGCCGGCACCGGAACATAGCTTGGCTTTTCAGCTTCGCTGGCTTGATGGGCTGTCTCCGCAAGGAGCGGCCCTCTCGCTTCTTGGGGATTAAACTGGGAATGTGAAGATTGCACTGGCCCAGATCAATCCCACCGTCGGGGATTTCAGCGGAAATCTTGAAAGAATCGTTGCCGCCAGCCGGCGGGCGGCCGGGCTGGGCGCGCGGCTGACGGTCTTCTCGGAGCTGGTCATCTGCGGCTATCCTCCAGCCGACTTCCTTGAAAAACCCAGCTTCCTGGCGCGCTGCCGCGCGGCGGTGGATGAGCTGGCCGAGGCAACTCGCGACTTGCCCACCGCGGCGCTAGCCGGCGTGGCCCTGCCTGCGGAGGGCGAAAGCGGAAAGCCGGCCGTGAACGCCGCCGTGTTGCTGGA
>JBEKCX010000196.1:0-5498 GCA_050014655.1 Occallatibacter sp.
CTCCCAGGTATCGAGCAAGGCCAGGGTCGCCCGCAGCTCCGCCAGTTCCTGGCGGCAGCGGTCGCACTCCGCCACATGAGCTTGAACCTTGGCCGGCGCCTTCTCGGGCTCCAGCAGCAGGTCCGCCAGGTTGCGGTCCATTCCGGCGCATTGGTTCTTCATCCGTTCCATCGTTCACCCCCCACTTCCGCCGGTGTTGCCCGGCTCTTTCCACTTACACAAAATCCCTTAACTTATCCCGGAGCGTCTGGTAGGCGCGGAAGAGCAGCGACTTGGTCGCCGACTCGCTCAACTTGAGCACCTCTCCGATCTGCCGGTAGTCCATCCCCTGGTACTTGTGCATCAACACCGCCATCCGCTGCCGCTCCGGCAGGGCCATCACGTGCATGCGAATGGCGGCCATACGCTCCTCGCGCATCAGCCGCTCTTCCACCGTCGGTTCATCGTCGGCCACGTCCGGCGTGGTGCCCGTCTCCTCATCCGCAGCATCCAGATAGACGGTCTGGGCCGCCCGCTCGTGGCGCGTGTCGCGCGCATAGTTCACCGCCAGGTTGGTCGCGATCCGGTAAAGCCAGGTGGTGAACTTGGCTTCTGCCCGATAGCTCTCCCTGGAGCGGTAGACGCGCAAGAACACCTCTTGCGCCAGTTCTTCGGCGATCGCCTGTTCGCGGACCATCCGCGACAGGAAGTGAATCATGGCCCGGTGGTACTTCTCCACCAGATAATTGAAGCCCGATTCGTCGCCCGCGGCCACGCGTAGCATGATGGCCGCGTCGCTGGCCGGGTCCAGGCCGCCGTTCCTGTTCCCGGTTGCATCCGCTCTTGAGTCCGGCCGCGAGGCCGCGCTCGCTCCCAGGGCCGAGTTGTCCAGCACCAAGGCAGCCATATCCTCTGCAACCCGATTCGCGGCAGAAGGTTGCGCGCTGTGCTCTGATTTCATTGCATTTTCAGGACTGGAATTGCCGCTTGCAGTGCCCTTCGGACGCTGGCCGGGTCTCGGACCGGAGGATCTGGCCATCGAGGAAGGCAGACCCGAGCAGCCCGCCCCTTCAGTGAACCCATCCGCGCCCGGCAGGTGGAGGCTCATCCGCTCCGAACCCGAAAAACCCGGATTCGGCACACGCAGGCCGCCGATGCTTCGCGCGGGGCATAGCGCCGCTTCCCCGTCGGATGGGAACTCGCCTGCGGAACGGATCGATCTGGCTCTCCAGCGCATTGTCGGCTTGGCGCGAACCCCGGCCGCTCCCAAGCGCATGCAAGGGTTGGCCACAAAGCCCCGCTGGTGTTACTCTAAACCACGGGATGCCCCGCCGGCGCGGCTCTTGCCAGTCCACCCTTTGGGGCGCTTAACTCAGCGGTAGAGTGCCACCTTCACACGGTGGAAGTCGCAGGTTCAAATCCTGCAGCGCCCACCATAGAATCAACAGCTTACAGCATCTCCGCCAAGCGATTTGGTAGCATTTGGTAGCAAAAGTACAAAGCCTTTGCATGGTTCAGCCTGCATCGACAGCATCGCATAGACGGAACCGACCATCTGCTTCACACTTTCCGGCAACTCCTGCATGTATTCGTTGGCCGTGGTATCGGCCTCGGCGTGCCGCAGGTGCGTCTGAATGTCCTTTGCCGATCCCATCTTCTGCGCCCGTGTAGTGATGGTGCGACGCAGAATCTGGAAGTTCAGATTGGGAATCCCCAATCAAACGGAAGTTCCCCAGCCTCTGTTGGGGAGGCTGCCAGACTTTGAGAATTCCGCGAGAATGCCTCCCGCTGTTGTATTCGCTTTGAAGAAGCCCATTGTGTTGCGAGCCTTTTGCTGTTGCGTTTGTTCTTGCCTTTCACAGGTTGCGACCAGCCCCTTAGAGAAGCCAGCAATCAAAAGCCCCCGGCTGTATCGAGGTGCAAAATTGCTCCTTGCCGGATAGTCCGGACCCGCGGTTTGGCACCTATTGCCGGAGGACCCTTACTTCACAACATCTGCGCTGGAAGTAACTCCCATCTTTTCCAAGACACGCCGCATGGCCGCGAGCAGCGCCTCAATGTCGGCGGGAAACAGCCGGCCGATCGTTCCGATGCGGAAGCACGGCTCCGTTGTGAGCTTGCCGGGGTAGATGACGAATCCGAGCTGGCTCAACCTCTCATAAAGCTCCTCGAAGCTGAACCGGGGGTGCGTGGGATAGCGGAATGCAGTGATGATGCAGCTCAGATCCTGCAACGCGAGATAGGTTTCGAAGCCCAGCTCCGCCATGCCGCGCATCAGCGCCAAGCGATTCGCGCGATAGCGATCCAGGCGCCCGGCCGGGCCGCCTTCGGCCTCCAGTTCAAGCAGGGCTTGACGGAAGGCCAGCAGCACGTGCGTCGGCGGCGTAAAGCGGAACTGGCCGTCGGCCTCCAGCCCCGCCCATTGCGCATATAAATCGAGGCTTAGCGTGCGCGCACGGCCCTTCGCTTCGAGCAGGCGGCTGCGCCGCGCCAGTACGAAGCCAAAGCCCGGAACGCCTTCGATGCACTTGTTCGCCGAGGAGATCAGAAAATCGATGCGCGCCGCAGCCAGATCGACGGCAATCGCGCCAAAGCTGCTCATGGCATCGACGATGTACACAGCGCCAGCGCGCTCCACGATTTCGCCTATCTCTTCGATGGGGTTGACAATGCCGGTGGTGGTTTCGCAATGGATCACCGCTACGTGGGTGAAGCCGTGCGATTGCGCCAAGCGCTCCGCCACGGCCTGGGGCGAGATCCTGCAGTTCTCCGGCGATTCAACGGTTTCGGTTTCGATCCCGTGGACGCGCGCCATCTGCGCGATGCGGCGGCCATAGGCGCCGTTAACCAGTACCAACAGCTTGCCGTCGCACGGAATCGCCGAGGAGATCACGGATTCAATCGCGAAGGTGCCGCTGCCTTGCATCAGAATGCATTCGTATGCGCCCCCGTCCCTTGGGGATGCTGCTCCGCCGATGGAGAGCAGCCGCTGGCGAATCTCGCGCACCTTTTCAACAAACTCCCGGTCGCGCGAACCGGCGTCGCGCAGCATCGCGAACTTCACCGTTGCGCTGGTGGTGAGCGGCCCGGGAGTGAAGAGCAGCTTATCGGTTGTCATGGGTTCGGGTTCTCCTTCTTTTGAGGCGCTGAGGATTCAGCGGCAGCTAGCACGCGGCCAGTGTCTTTCGTTGCTGGGCGCGCTGGTGGTGATGCAGGAATCCGGCAGCCAAAGCTGCCAGCGCAGTTACAACCGTGAGAGCAATGAAAACGCCGCGCCAGCCAAAGGCCACGGAAAGCCGGGCAACAGTGTCGCCGGCGGCCACTCCGCCCAGATAGCCAACCCCATCGACAATTCCGGAGGATGCCGCGCCGGCTTTGTCTCCGCCCAGGTCCAAAGCGAACGCTCCGGCCAGATAGGAGTAGGGGCCGAGCAGGAAGAAGGCCACAAGTCCGATGAGAACAACTGGCCAAATGGAGGTTGCCACGCCCGCGCGCAGGAAGGTAAGCGCGGCCAGTGGCAGAACCGCCGCCGTCAAGCTGAAGAACATGACCACGGAGCGACCGCTCGGCCCCATGCGGTCGCTGAGCCAGCCTGTGATGAGAACGGAGACCGCGCCCACGGCGGGAAAGACAGCGCTCGCGCCCGCGGCGCCGGCGACGCTGTAAGCAAAGAAATCGCGCAGGTACACCGGGATCCAAAGGCCGAAGGTCTCGCGAACGATGGTGCACCCGAAGGAAAGAAGGCAAACTACCGCAAAGGTGCGGCTCAAAAGCAGCGTCTTCAGAATCTCCCAGAGATTCTTCGGTTTCGATTTGGAGGCGGCAAAGAGGTTCAACGGATTCAACTCCGTCTCCGCAAATCCGAGTTCCGCCCGCGATTCGCGCAGAAACAGCAGGTTGGCGATCAGAACGCATCCCGCGACGATGGCGGCAAAGCAGAACAGCGCCTTCCAGCCGTACCCTCGCTGGATGAGCAAACCCATGCTTTGGCGCGCGACGGCATCGCCCACCAGATAACTCAGACTCAGGATGCCGATGATCGTGCCGTAGGAGGAATAGCCGAACCATTTGGAGCAGACCTTGATCAGTCCCGCCCAGCCGATCGATTGCGCCAGCCGGTTGCCGATCCAGGCGATGGTGAAGACGGGCAAATAGCCGGCAGATGCGAAGAGCAAGGTAAAGGCGATCGCGCCGCCCAGTCCGAGGGTAAAGCTGCGCCGTCCGCCCCAGATGTCTCCCAGCCCGGTCAGGCATAGCTTTCCGATAGCATAGGCAAGAACTCCAAAGGATGCGAGTTGGCCCAGGCGGATAACTGCATCGTTGCTCGCCATGCCGTGGCGATGCAGGTCTTCGATCAACAGCGGCATGGCGACGGAGAGATCGGAGCGGCAAAAGTAATAGGCGGCGTAGCCCGCAAAGAGAAGGGCCACCGTCCAGGCTTGCCGGCGGTGCAGCCCGCCTGCGGTTGCGCGTGCCGGCACGCCGGAGCTTGCGATGACGCCGCTACTCATTCGCTCTCGCCGGCGATTCGGCGGCCGCTTTCAGTTGCTCATCGATCTCGTCCAAAACGGCGTGGACATCGGCTAGTGTGTCGATGACGTAGTGCGCTCCAGCATTCTGCAATTCAGCGCGCGCCGCCGCCAAGCGCGATTCTCTCTCGGCTTCCGGAAGCGCAAAAAACTCATTAAAGGAAAGGCCAATGCTATTTCCGGTTCCGGCCACTCCAATAGACCAGGCGCCCGCATTCAAGCCCTCCTGAATATCAGCGGGCGTGTCGCCAATTTTGGCGATGGCCGCCAGCGGATACACCTGCAAACGCACGGCGCTTTCATACATCATGAATGGATGCGGCCGGCCGGCGCCAACTTCTTCGGGAGTCAGGCTGCAGTCGGGCGTGTAACCTTGTTGCCCGCTGGTCTTCAGAAGCAAATCGAGCATCGCGCGCGTGTAGCCGGTCGTCGAGCCGATCTTGAGTCCGCGCCGTCGAAAGCGCTCCACTGCTTCCGCAACGCCGGGAATTACAGCCGAATACTCCACCAGGCAGGAAAACTGCATAGGAATGAACTCGGCATACAATTCGTTCACGTCCGCATCGTTTGGAACGCTGCCGCGCCGCTTGCTCCATGCATCGCAAATGCGAGGATTCGACAGGATTCCGCGGATGTGTTCTTTATTGGGCAGGCCCATGTGCTGGCGGGTTTCCTGCTCGGTCAGTGCAATCTCCACGCGCGCAAACAGCTTCTGCATGGTGCGCGCCGGAGCCAGGCTGCCAAAGTCCACCGTCGTTCCGGCCCAATCGAGAACCAGCGCCTTCAAGCGGCCGGCGTGAACAGTATGCGGCGGAACCGCCGGATTCAAGAGCTTCAAGCTATCTCTCCCATCTTGGTTGTATTGATCCAGCAGTTTTCTCACCATTCCGGCAAAAGAACAGAGACGCCGTGAGGATGGGGCACGCACCAATAATTGCAAAAGAAGGGGAGGAAGCACTCGAAGACGAGCGATCCCTCCCGGCAAATGGC
>JBEKCX010000197.1:0-5489 GCA_050014655.1 Occallatibacter sp.
CGGGCGCCGTGCGCAGGAAGTTGCGTCGACTTGAATTCTTCATTGCGAGGTCTCCATTCAGTATCTTCTGCACGAGCGAGCAATCGGCGCCCGCATTTTGCCGGCGAACGGCGCCCGATTTCTCCGCCATTCAAAAGCTTACACCCCCGCGGAACCTCATCTTGCGCTCGGAACGGAACTTCCTGGGCGGACAATCGAAGTCCGAGGTATCCCAGGTCCCCAAATGCGAGGGACCTGGGGCACCCAGATTTGTTACTCGTGGGACACCAGCCGCCCGCCGTCGCCCGGAGATACATGAATCACTCAACTGCGTTCTTAGGATCATCCCTTGGGCCGGGCGAGAGATTCAGGGTTGTCATGTAACTTGCAATAGGTCCCCGTATGACAAGAGTGGGAGGTACCAGAAACGGTGCAATCCAAAACAGAAGCATCAAAACTAGAAATGCTAAAGGGATCGCAAGCAGGATAAAGCCGAAAGGAACGACAAGAAGACGGGATACCGGACCGCGAATTCCCGCTTCCCACGCAAGCGAGTATCCAAGGATGACGCCCACCAGAACGACCATTCGCCCGTACATTGGCGATATTTTCAGAGCCGCACCGCAATGCTGGCAACGGAAATCGGGAAGAAAAACAAGCCGAGATACCCCAACTGGGCTGGAGCATGCGGGGCACGGCACTGTCCGGACGAGGATCATGTTGATCGCTCCAAGACTGGGTGTTTTCGAACTGCCGAGAAACTCATTTTCCTCAGCTTTCGGGCTGCCGCAACCACTCGGCCAGCAGCGCGGCTACCTTGCGCGGCTGCTCGTAGGCGGCAAGGTGCCCCGCATGGGGTAGCAGGTGGAACTCGCATCCTCCTGGCGCGGCGTGGAAGACCTCCATTTCGGCCGGTGTCACTCCCGAATCCTCGCCCCCCGCGATAGCCAGCACCGGTACATCGATGGTAGCCACCGTGGGCACGGAGTCGGGCCGCGCGGCCAAGCCCGCCTGCACAGCTACAGCCGCTTCCGGCGTCAGCGTCATGCGCGCCCGCAGTTCAGCCACGATCTTGGGATGGCGCTGGCGCGCCGTTGCTCCGATCAGCGTCTTGGCCATGCCGTCGAAGAGCGCCCCGGTGCCCTCGGCACGCACCTGGGCGATGCTGGCAGCGCGCCGGGCCAGATTGGCCTCCGCGTCAGCCTGCGGTTTGGAGCAGACGAAGACCAGCCCGCGCATCCGCGCCGGCGCCCTGCGCCACAACTCCAGCAGCACATAACCGCCGATCGAGCAGCCGGCAAAGACTGCTTCCTGTACTTTGAGATGATCGAGAAGAGCAAGAACGTCAGAGGCCAGTTGCGCCATGGTCAGCACCGGCGCGTCGGGAACCAGCGCGAAGCCTCCCACGGGCAGGTTCCGGCCCAACTCCGAGCAGCCGTGCCCGCGCAGGTCGGGAACGATGGCCCGTACGCCGCCCAGATCTTCGGTCAGCGGACGCCAATAATCGCCATCGAGCGGCGTGGGATGCAGAAAAACCACCGGCGGTCCTGCCCCCGCATCCTGAAAACCCAGCCGCGCTCCATCCCCCTGGTAGATGCCCTTCATATACCAGCAGGATACTCCTCGGAGGGAATCCCAACCCAGCCGGCCAGGTAGGCGACAAAGACCATGCCGCCGGAGAAGAAGAAGCCGATTACCGTGAAGACGCGCACCAGAGCCACGTCCCAGTTATAGGCCTGAGCCAGGCCCAGGCAGACTCCGGCGATGCGGCGCCCCACAAGCGGCCTGACCAGCGGCCTGCCTGTCATGAACTGCGGCCCGCAGACCCCCGCGCCGCAACTCGAGCAGAACCGCGCGCTCTCGGGCAACCCCGTCCCGCAGCGATTGCAGAAGAAAGCCATAGTCGATTCCTCCTCCAGAGACCCTCACCACTCTCAACATACGGAGAAGAGTCCTTGCCGGTTCCATTCCGCTTGTTCTGATTGAGCCGCTCGGCGGTCCGATCGCCAAGCGCCGGCGAGACGCAAGTTCCGCGCAAGATGACGAATGAGGTCGAATCCCTTAGGATGGTCTTCACCGCGCATTTCTTGCAACAGGCTGGCTTTGCAGCCCGAGTTGCGGCTTTCCACTCGGCGGTTGTTCAACCTGTTGGCGGCAAATGCCAAGAAGACCGAGCCGCTCCCGGAACCCGGCCACAGAGGAGAAAGATCGATGTCATTTCCAGACCATGCGACACAGGCGGGCATTCTTGTATTCGATGTAGGCGGGAGCCACATCTCCTGCTGCGAGTTTTCTCCCTCCGACGCCGGCGTCGGCGTCGTGCACGAGGCGCCCATCCCGGAACCATGCAGCCTGGAGGAGTTCCTGGCAACCATCGAGTCGCTTGGACGGCGCGCCTTGCCCCACGGCGCGCTGCCGGGCGGAGCCTCCTTCGCGATGCCCGGCCCGTTCGACTATGCGCTCGGCGTAAGCTCCATGAAGCATAAGTTTCAGGGGCTCTACGGCGTGCCGCTGGCCCCGCGGCTTGCGGCTTGCCTGGGTTGCCCGGCAGACCGGATTTCTTTTCTCAACGACGCGGCCGCCTACCTCATCGGAGAGGTGAGCAAGGGAGCCGCGGCCGGCTCGCGGCGCGCCATCGGCATCACGCTGGGCACAGGCGTCGGGTCGGCTTTTGCCATTGATGGCCAAGTAGTCGTTACCGGCGAGGGGGTTCCCAAGGGTGGAGAAATTTGGGACTATCCGTACCGGGGAGGCATTCTCGAGGATTTGATTTCGACGGCCGGGGTCCAACGATTGTACGAGCGGCGAACCGGCCGGCGAGCCGAGGTGCGCGCGATCGCCACTCTGGCGGAGGAAGAGCGGGAGGCGCGCGAGACCTTTGAAGACTTCGGCAGAGATTTGGGCCAGGCGCTGCGCGATACCTGCGCGGCATTCCGCCCCGATTGCATTGTGCTGGGCGGCGGAATCGCGCGTTCGGCGCGGCTCTTCCTGCCCGCGGCGGAGAAGGTGATGGAAGGCCTTTCCATCCGGATTTGCGTCTCCGCATTGGGCAGTTATGCCCCGCTGATTGGCGCCGGCGTTCACTGGCGCGATGCGCGCTGAGCGCAACTTCGCGCGCCGGCGGCGAATCATCCCCGGCTGCGGCTTCCAGATTGCCTCAACCCTGCTCACGCCTGTTTCTGTTCTCCATCCGCCGCTTTGCTGTAGCATCCACCTATGATTGCGGGCGTTTCGTGGGTCTGGTGGGTGGGCTTTCACGCGGTGGTGGCGGCGCTGCTGGTGGCCGAGTCACTGTTGTGGCGAGCTTTCGGCGATGCCCCGGCCCTGGAGGGTACGCCGACGCAGGCTTTGCCGCCCGGGCCTTGGCGCGGGCGCCGGCGCTCGCGGGCTCTAGCCTGGCTGACCACGGCGGCGCTGGTGCTGGCCGCGGCCGCCTTTGCGGCGTGGATCGCCCTCACCCAGGGCCGCCAGCCGGCGCTTGAGTTTGTAGGCGGCTACGCCATTGAAGCCTCGCTCAGCGTGGACAATCTCTTCGTCTTCCTGGTGATCTTTCAGGGTTTCCACATCAGCGAGCGGCGTCAGCACGAGGCATTGGCTTGGGGCGTGGGCGGGGCGGTGGTGCTGCGCGCTCTGTTTATTGCCGCGGGCATCGCGCTGCTCAGCCGCTTCGACTGGATCACCTGGGTATTCGGGCTGATCCTGCTTTATGCGGCCTACCGGCTGATGCGCAGCGATTCCGCCCGCGGCAGCTCGGCAAACGCGGCGGCTCCAAAGGCGCCTGCGGCCATTCGGAGCTTGCTTCGCCGGCTGCAACCGGCGCGCGGGTCTCTGCTGCCGGTGATTCTGGCCGTCGAGGTTACCGATCTGCTGTTTGCCATGGATTCGATTCCGGCGGTGCTGGCCATCTCTCACAATCCCTTCGTGGTATACACGTCGAACATTGCGGCTGTTCTGGGCTTGCGTTCCCTTTACTTCGCGCTGGCCTCGCTGCTCGACCGCTTCCGCCACCTGCACTATGGACTGGCGGCGATGCTTGCCTTTGTGGGGTTGAAGATGCTCGCCGGCCGGTGGATCGAGGTTCCCATCACTCTCTCGCTGGCCGCAATGGGCGCAATTCTGACGGTGTGCGCGGTGGTTTCGTGGATGGCGGGGAACAGGGAACAGGGATCGGTAACGAATCTGGACGACTGCTGCCCGCCTACCTCTACGGATGCTGTTCGACGGCGACGTTGACCGTGGCGGTGTTGCCGGAGACAGCCAGGCCGAGGAGATTGGTGGCTACGCCGGGAAGCGATGCGGCGGTAAAGGCGACCGTGCCGTCGATGGCCGAAGTGGCGGTGGCGGATTGGGTCGCCAGCAGCGGGGCCGGGGCGCAGACGCCGTGCGCGGCGCAAGGCGGAGCCCACGCGTAGAGCGCCTGGTAGAGTTCGACCGAACCGCCGGCCATGGGGTTGCCGTCCATGTCCAGAAGGCGTAGGGTGATCTGGCTTGGAGTGGATTGCAGGGAGATGCTCTGGGCGGTTCCCGAGACCGCTTCAAGAAGACCGTACTCCGGACGCGAGCCGAAGGCGTTGAAGGCGATGCACTGGCTGGTGCCGTTCAGGCAGGCGGTGGCGGAGACCTGCTGGCCTTCAGCGAGCGGGCCTACGGTGAGGATCCTCGCGGCGATGCCGTTTGCGCCGGTGATGGCGGCGGTGCTGCCGAGCGAAATGATGCCGCTCGACGGCATCTGCCAGGCGACGGACTGGCCGCTCAAGGGAAGGCCGCTCTTGAGAACCAGCGCCTGGACCGTCCAGGTGAAAGTGGCGCCGGCGGCCAGAGAAAGCTGGGGCGTCAGGGAGGCCAGGGCGGGCGGCGTTCCGCCTGCGAATTGAGCCTGCAGGCTAGAGCCGTTGGTGAGCGCGGCGGTCACGATGGACCAGGTCGTATCGAGGGCCGTCACGTTCATGGTGGCGCGGCCGTCGCCGGTTGCCGTGACCGAGCAGACGGGCTTGCCGCAGGCGAGTGTAGCGGTTCCGGCGGTGACGGTGTAGATGACCGTAACGCCGCCGGCCGGAGTCAGATTGGGGCCCAGCGCGGTGACGGTGAAGGGGATGGGCGTGCCGATGGGCACCGTGTTCATGGGCGCTGTGAGCAGTGTCAGCGCGTCGCCGTTGCCGGAGTCGTAGCTGACGCCGCCGGGGATAACGGCAGCCGCGTAGAAGAGCGGCAGGTCGTCCACTTCGACGTCGACCGAGCCGGTGACGCCGGTGGCGGCGGGCGGCGCAATGGCGGTGATCTCGTTGGGCGAGATGCTGGTAACCACGGCCGGCAGACCGCCGACCAGGACCGTATCCGCAAGGCGGAAGCCCATGCCGTGAATGACGATGGGGCCTCCGGAGGCGGGCAGGCGCTGCGGCTGAATCGTATCCGCGTAAAGCACCCAGCCGTTGTAAGGGTAGTCGGGGCGGCCGTCGCCGCGCTGGTCGGCGATGCCGATGCGCACCAGGTCGTCGCCGTTAGCGGCCACC
>JBEKCX010000198.1:0-5436 GCA_050014655.1 Occallatibacter sp.
CATGGGGAGCGGCCAGAGCCTCGGTGACGATCGCCTCAACCCGGTGAAACCGTTCGGTGGCTAAGTCCATAGTGAAGAATTACTCCGCCTGTGGAATGCATCCCAAATATCGATATTGCGAGAATCGGCACAAAAATGAATCACACTCTTACTCGATCTTTGCCGGGTGGATGCGCCTGAACAGCCAGCCTTTGATGAACTTCAATTCGCGATCGACAGTGGCCTTGGACATGTCCATCAGCGCCGCTGTCTCCTCGGCCGTGCAGCCCAGAAAGTAGCGCAGCTCGACTAACTTTACCCTTTCCGGATCGAGCAAGCCAAGCTCGTCCAGCGCCCGATTCAGGTCCAGCAGCTCCGGGTTGTCGATTCTGATCCACAGCAGGTCGTCACTCAGCGGAACGCGATTGTGGCTGGCGCCCCGCATCTTGACCTGGTTCTCGCGCGCGTGGTCGATCAGGATCATGCGCATCATCCGCGCGCAGAAGATGTAGAAGTGCCGGCGGTCATCCCATCCGGCCTTCTTCTGGTTCAAAAGCCGCAGATAAAGCTCGTGGACCAGAATGGTGGGCTGCACCACATCGGGATTCGTCTCCCGATGCACATAGCCCCCGGCGATCTGGCGCAGTTGCGGATAGACCAGCGGCACCAGCTCGTCGAAGGCAGACGGTTCGCCATCCTTCCACTTCTTGAGCAGCACTGTAATGTCGCCACTGGCCGGCTCCAAGGTCGCCTCCGTCCGTGCTGAATCGTCGAGCTGATTGTGAAGCCAGAATACCACTTTTCCCACTGCATTCTTCTAGCCGAAGGGTTGCGGGTTCGAGTCCCAGGCGAGGAAACAAGCCATTCTCTCTGCGACATCTCCCCCGCGGTTTGCTGACGGCATAGCCGCTTCCGGAAGTCTCCAACTGGGAGACATTGAGATTCATCCGATGTCTGTGCCGGCGCGCTTTGCCACGGTGGCGCAAAGCCGTGGTCTTGCGGGAGCTGACCCCTGGGAGCCGGATCAATAATCGACGAACTCCACCAGAGGCGCAACGGGGATGATGCCGCGTTCGTGACCGAGATCGAGCAGCGTGCGAACGGCCTGGCGGCCGTCGGGGCCGTAGTCGAGAGTGCGCTCGTTCACGTACATGCTGACGAATCGGCCGGCCAGGCGCGAGTCGAGGTCGCCGGCAAACTGCATGGCGTATTCGAGGGCCTCTTCGCGGTGGTCGAGGCCGTGCTGGATGCTGTCGTGTACGGCCTTGGTGACAATGCGGAGGGTCTTCGTGCCCAGCGACCGCCGGATGGCGTTGCCGCCCAGGGGCAGCACCAGGCCGGTGGTCTCGCGCCACCACACGCCCAGATCGAGAACTTTGAAGAGCCCCCGGGTGGAGTAAGTGAGCTGGCCCTCGTGGATGATGAGTCCAGCGTCGAACTTGCCCGCCAGAATCTCGGGGATGATGTGATCGAAGGGGACGGTAACGGTCTCAATGGCCGGATTGAATATCTTGAGGGCGAGATAGGCGGTGGTGAGGACGCCGGGGACGGCGATCTTCATGTGTTCCAGGTTCTCGGGGAGGAGCGGGCGGGCAGAGACGACCATGGGGCCGTAGCCCTCGCCCACGCTGCCGCCGCAGCTCATCAGCGTGTAGTTGTGCTGAACGTACGGGTAAGCGTGGAAGCTGATGGCGGTCACGTCGTAGAAGGCTTCATCGCGGGCGCGCCGGTTGAGGGTCTCAATGTCGCAAAGAGTGTGGTTGAAGCGATAGCCGGGAACGCGGACCTTGTTGGTGGCCAGCCCATAAAACATGAAGGCGTCATCGGAGTCGGGACTGTGGGCGATGGAGATATCGCGCGGGGCGGTGGGGCTGGCTGGTTGGGATTTCGGGTCGCTCACTGGGCAGAAGTCCTTTCAAGGCAAGAACGGCAATGCTTCTTGGATGCGGCTAAGGGTTGCGGCGGTGCAGGCGCTGAAATCCAGCGGACAGCGGGGCCAATCGGAATGAGAGTTCCTTGCTCACAAGAATTCCTTCACGGTTCCTGGTCGGTCTCATCGGCCGGGTCCAACGCCGGGTCATGGGTTTGCTCGATGCTTGCAGCCTGTTTGCGGCGGAGATTTGCACGCTGCATCAGGACATGACGCGCCACGCCCGCGGCTGCCAACAGCAGTGCCAGGAGTGAGACGAGAAGACCGATCATTAACCAGCGCATCGCAAAAAGAAGCGGTTCTCCAAATTGCGTAGCCCAGCCGATGCTGTGCCCGATCCGCGGCAATGGCAAACCGCTGAAAGCCAGAATACCAGACGGCCTCAGGCGCACGCCCCGACCTGAAGTTCCGGCTTCCAATCAAGGGTCGCGTGACTTGGGCGGTCCAGTGTTGAACGAGGAGATTCAAGGTCAGGAGCGCCTTTCGACCTTTCTGTCTCTCAGTATCGACCTTCTTTGTTTCTCTGGCGGCCATGCTTCTCGCTTGCCGGTCGAGCGACCCAGCTCAAGAGTTCCCGCTCGCTCCAGCGACAAGCCGGCCGCCTTCAAATGCGACCTATGCCGAAACCGTTCGGATCAATTACCTCGAGGGCGATGTGCGCATCTCGGGAGGCGCAAAGAACGGACGAGATACAGGCGCAGCCTGAGAGAAGGCGGTCGCCGGTCTTCAATGCCGATCCCGCTCACTGAGGCGCAAGCGGAACTTCTCAGTTGGGACGGTCGCCGGAGGCGGAACGGCGGCGGAAGCGATCATCGACCGGCTGGCGGCCCTGAAAGCCCTGCTCGGTGGTGTGCCAATGCTCGATGGTGGGCTCTCCCATGCGCCAGCAGAGCAGCACCACCTCGTCGTCCAGGCGGCAGGGAAAATCCAGCAGGCCGGTCTCCAGATCCTTCACCTGCACGCCGATGGAATCCATCTCAGCGACGCACTCGCGCACGCGCAGCAGGTGGCTCTCCATCTCCGCGCGCTGCTTGGCCACCGCACTCGCGTCCACCCTCATGCCGCCGGAGAGATAGATGCGCCGGATAAGCTCGGAGAGGCCGGCCCCAACCTCCTCCGCCGCCTCCTTGCCTTCGATGGCGCGCTTCAGCAGCGACTCCAGCACCGGGAGCAGTGACTGCGCTTCTTCGAGAGTGAAGGTCTTCATGGGGAAACGCCCCTTGCACACAGGATACGACAGTTTTCAGGGTTCCCTGTTCCCTGCCTTTCACACTTCCAGCATCCGGTCCAGCGCCACGCGCGCCCAGCGTTTGACGCTCGGCTTGACCTGGATGCGGTTCACGACCCACCCCTCGACCAGGTTTTCAAGCGCCCAGGCCAGGTGGTGCGGGCTGATGCGGTACATGGTGGTGCACAGGCAGCCGGTGTCGTCGAGGGTGATGACGCGTTTGCCCTCGGCGGCAAAACGCCGGGCCATGCGGTTGACCAGGTGAATCTCAGTGCCGACGGCGAAGATGGAGCCCGCCGGCGCCTGTTCGACAAAGGCGATGAGCTGCTCGGTCGAGCCCATTGCGTCGGCCTTCTGGCAGACCTCCCAGCGGCACTCGGGGTGAACGATGACCTCGATGCCGGGATACTTGGCGCGCACCTGATCGACGTGGCCGGGCAGGAAGCGCTGATGGACCGCGCAGTGGCCCTTCCAGAGCAGGATGCGGCTGGCGGTGAGGCTCTGCTTGGTCTGCCCTCCTTGCAGCCCCCACGGATCCCAGACCGCCATCTCCTCCAGCGGAATGCCCATGGCGTAGCCGGTGTTGCGGCCCAGATGCTGATCGGGCAGGAAAAGAATGCGTTTGCCGCGGGCGAAGGCGCACTCGAAGGCCGCGCGGGCATTCGACGAGGTGCAGACCAGCCCCCCGCGCTCGCCGCAGAAGGCCTTGATGGCGGCGGTGGAGTTCATGTAGGTGATCGGCACGGTCTCGTCCGCAAGGCCCAGGCGCTCCAGCACCTCCCAGCATGCTTCCACCTGGGAGATTTCTGCCATATCGGCCATCGAGCAGCCGGCGTTCAGGTCGGGCAGGATCACCTGCTGGCCCGCGCGGCCCAGCACGTCCGCGCTCTCGGCCATGAAGTGCACGCCGCAGAAAACAATGTACTTGGCGTCGGTCTCGGCGGCGATCCGGGAGAGCTTGTAGCTGTCGCCCGTGGCGTCGGCGAAGCGGATCACCTCGTCGCGCTGGTAGTGGTGGCCGAGCAGCAGGGTGGTGGCGCCGAGCTTGAAGCGCGCCTCGCGAATGCGCTCATCCATCGTGTGGTCGGGGAGCGCCAGGTAGTTCTCAAGGCTGCAACTGCTGCCAGCCTCCGGCGTGACCGCCGGTGCTTCGTCAAGGACCAGGTTCACCGTATTCCGCCTTCAGTCCAGCTCGCCCCTCAGTTTCTTTGCCGGGGCAGCGGACGGGGATGTTGAAAGCTTTCGAGGCCTGCAGTGGATGCGCTGACCGTCCCTGAGCCAGCCGGCGATGAGGCCGACCGATTGCCGCTCCGGGAGAGCCCCCACCCACGGGGTTGTTGCAGCCCTTTCACAATTTAGACGCGGCCCAGAGCCGGAGGTTGCCGAAATGCAGCCCGGCAGGAACCGCTCCTATTGCCCTTATTGTAACGCAGGCGTAACAGTTGGTCCAAATAGCCCGCCGCCGGGGCCGGGGAGTCGGCCCGGAATGCGGCCCCGGCCCCGGAGCCGCAGTTCCAAGCCGGCAATACAGCCGAGTTGCCTATCGGACTTCGTTTTTTTGGAGCGCAGCCTGGAGCTCCAGCACCTGCAACTGGACCTGCTTGACTTCCTTCAGGATCTGCGTCCGGCTCATGTTCGTAACGTGACTTACCAGTTGGACAGCGGCAACAAGAAGCAAGAAGAACGCCGCTATTGCAAGCGTGGCGCCGCCGCGCGTGTCCAGGCGCAGCCAGCCCGTCGTGAGCGGGATCGTTATAAAGGCAACCGCGTAGATCCAAAGCGCGACGGCCATCCACCTCTCTCGGCGAAGCGCTTTCTCGCTCTTCTCCAGCCCGGAGGCCACTTTCTCCCGGTAGGCCGCAAGATCCTCCGGCTGAGGCAAGCGCGCCAGCAAGCGGTCGCGCACACTGCTACTTTCCTTTTCCATAACCACCTCCACTTAGGATTTCCTTCATGGCTCGTTTTGCGTAGTGGATGCGGGATTTCACCGTGCCTTCACTGCATCCCACAACCGTTGCGATCTCCGCCAGGGATAAGTCCTCAAGAAAATGCAGGACCAGAACCTCGCGATGCTTGAGACCGATCTGACTTAATGCCTGATGAATGGCGGCGGCATCTTCTTCGGCAAACGACGGCTCCCCGGCCTCCTCGAACTCCTCGAACTGAACCTTCTCGGCCTGCTCCCGCGCATAGTTCCCGCGGATGCGATCCACCGCGATTCCATGCGTGATGGAGTACAGCCACGAGCGCAGCGCGCCGGGATCTTTCAGCTTGCGAATGCCGCGGAAGGCTTTGATCC
>JBEKCX010000199.1:0-5368 GCA_050014655.1 Occallatibacter sp.
TCGGTCAACCTCCCGGTCATGACCGTGGGACCCGAGGCTCATCTCCTGGTGGAAGACGGCGATCGCGAACGCGTGGTGCTGCATGCCACCACACTAAGAGAGACCTCTCGCCCGAGCGCGGCGCTTGCCTGCAGGATCGCGGCCAGTCAAGCGGCCAAGCTGGTGCTGCTGCACGTGCTGCCCTCCATGGATGAAATGGAGCGGGAGGGTCTGCCGACGGGCCTGGATTCAGCGGCCATGCGCGAGTTGCGCATCCTGGCCGCGGAAACCGGCGCGGGCTGCGCAAGAGCCGTCGAAGCGCGCGTGGCCCACGGCAATCCGTCCATCGAGATTCTGGCCGAGGCCGTCGAGCAGCGCGCGCGGCTTATCGTTCTGGGCGCAACCGAGCGTTCAGCCTTCGAGAATCTCACCCGCGAGCGCGTCATCTACCGAGTTCTGGCCCACGCGCGCTGCCCGGTGCTCACGCTGCGCGAACCGGTGGCGAGTCCGGCCGAGACCGAGGCCGAGCGGCTGGCGATCCACGGCTGAGATGGGGCGGTCATGGGTGGTCCAACCATCTCCGAACCGCCGGGCAGCGCCTCTCCGAGTATTGGTGGTCCGGTTAGGCGTGGGTTGCGGCCTGTGTTTCCTGGCGCGGCTCCGCCATGCTCCCAAACTGCTCGATCTCGACCTCGCCCTCGGGAAATATGGCTTTGACCTGGAGTTGCCCGCCCATGGCCTGAATGTAGCTGCGCAGCGTCGAAACATACATGTCCGTGCGCTTCTCCATTCTCGAAACGGCGCCCTGGTTGACCTCTAGAACCTTTGCCAGGTTGACCTGGGTGAGGCTGCGGGCTTCACGAAGCTGGTAGAGGGTCATCACCCCGGCGGCATCCTTAATGTTTTTCTCAATCATCGCCTCCTGCTCCGGCGAAAAGGTTCCACGAATATCTCTCCATTTGGTGGCCATCGTATTCACTCTCCAATCTCTTTGAGGTATTGGGCGTAAATTGCGTCCGCGCGACGAATTGCGTCTACGTACCAATTCCTTTCGCCTGTTTTGTCGCCACCCAGAATCAGGTAGGCATTTCGCCGGGGATCGAAGGCAAAAGGAATGCGGTAGGGCCGCCCGAAATGTTGAACCCGCAGTTCCTTCATGTTTGGGAACTTCGACCCTTTGAGCGTGTCGACGTAAGGCCGTCCGAGTTCTGGCCCGAACCGCTCAAGCGTGTCGACACAAGAGGCCACACTTGTTCGTTCGTCCTTGTTCAAACCGGTGTACCACGCCCGGAACTCGTCGCTGACTTCCACTTCCCAAGTCATGACGCGAGTATACCCTCCAGGTGATATGCCGTCAAGGGTATACTTCAATCGAATTGCGAGGCACCGCACGGATCTGGGCCGCGAACTGGAAGTCTTTCTGAAGAGTTTTGAGCGGGGGACTTATGCGGTTAGGCGTTCGAGCTGGTCGGGCTTGACGATGGTCAGGCTGGAGCCCCTGATGGTGATCCACTGATCGCGGCGAAACTGGTTTAGCAGCCGGGTTACCGTTTCGCGCGAGGTGCCGGCCATGTTGGCGATCTCCTCGTGCGTGAGCGCCATGGTAAAGCGGATCTCCGGCTTGCCGTTGGCGGCGGCGCGCCCCCAATCCAACAACAGACGAGCCAGCCGCCCGGCCGCCGAGCCGGAGAGCGCCAAGCGCTTGGCATCGTGAAAGACAGTCAGGTACTCGCCGGAGAGAGACTGCGCGGCGTGCATGCTGGCAATGCCATGGCGGCCCAGAAAGTCCACAAACTCCTGCTTGCGCACCGTCTTCACCTGGCAGGGTTCGATGGCTTCCGCGGTAACCTCGTGGGGAACGTTGGCCAGAACGGCGCTCAGGCCCATCACGTCGCCGGGGCCGGCAATCTTTAGAATCATGGTCTTGCCGTCGCGCGACGTGGAGGAAATCTTGACCTGTCCAAAACAGATGACAAACACGTTGCGCGCCGGGTCGCCTTCGGTAAAAAGCTTTGCGCCCCGGGCATGGCTCATCATGATGCCGATCCCGTCATAGTCGCGCAATGCCTCCGGTGTGAGATTGCAGAACATTCGTAGATGGCGATGCTCACAATTTACGCAATCTTCCGGAGGGTGATGGGAGTGGAATGTGGCCATGAAGATCCCGTCGGTCAAATTGCAGTATAGCGCACATTTCCAGACGCAAGGCAGGGATTCAGCGTCAATTCCCGTTGCGGTCCAGAGAAGCTCCCGGAACGGAAACTCGTCGATTCAAGACTTCTCGCCTACGCCAGCGCCTCCCCGGTGCTGCGCCGGTGTGCCCTGGGCGCACGGTTAAGGCAGCAGGCGATATAAGCGCGGGAGACCTCGCGGGCCAGTTCCTCCAACAACTGCATGCGCAGCGCCGGATAGTCCTGAAACGCCAGATTCAGAGCCTCAGCGGGCAGCAAAAGCACAGATCCGGGAGTTTGCGCGCAGAGCGAATAGGTATGATGGCCGTCTCCCAGCACAGCCGCCAGCTCTACCAGATCGCCGGCCCGCGCCGGTCCCAGCGTCAGCCGCATCTCCATCCGTTCGGTCTTGCGCAGGAACTGCCCCGAAACCACCACGTAAAGCCCCCGGCAGGGCGCGTACTGACGGAAGATTGTCTCCCCGGTATCGAAGTCGAGGCACTGGGCCGATCCGTTCAGCAGATTGCCGGTCGCCGCGGGGCAGGCCAGCAACTCCGCCAAAGGATGTGGCTGAACGGCCTCGATCCGCCTGGATATTGCCTCCGGTTCCATGGCCGCGTTCTTCCTTGCCACCGCCTGGCGTCCGGCCCTGCGGTGAGTGGTGTCTGCACTCCGCCTGCCGGCCCCTCCCTGGCGGGCGCGCTTGGTGCCGCGGACTTGCGATGAACCGGCTTTCATGGTCCAAACTCCCTATTCTGCAAATCACTCCCGGTGCAACTACTCCAGAAGAAAGTATCCATGAGATGGGGCGTCTGGATTGCTCCTTCCGCACTCCCATCCCGCCTCAAAAGCGAAGCTTCAGCTCCCGCGCTCCCTTGCGCTAGAGGGTCTGCCCCACGGCAAAAACCTCCCGCTCCCGGCTCCAGTTCAAGCCGGCGGCCGCCGCTTCCGGCGGAACGCACAGCACCGGCACGCGGGAGCGGGCAAGCAGGGCGAAAGCAGTCCCATGCGGCCCCGGCGTATCGCTGGCGCGTTTCACCCCGGCCACCAGGATGCAGGGATGGAATTCGGCGATCGCTTCCGCGATTGCGTCCGCCGGGTTGCCGTCCTTGACCAGGCAGCGCACCGGAAAGCTCCCGCTGGCCCTCACGCCCAGCTCCTCCGGCGTGGTGTCGCAGGGGTTCAGGGAGGCCGCGGCCTCTGCCGGGGTGCGCGCGTGCACCACCAGCAGCGTGCGCTGAAACGTCTCGGCAAGGGAGCAGGCCATGGCCACCGCTGCTGGCGTCGTCTCATTGCGCTCCATGGCCAGCAGCACCGGCCCGCCCGGTTCAGGACGATGTGCGCCCGCGTTCCAGTCCGCCGCTACTGCCAGCACCGGGCACGGCGACAGCCGCACCAGTTGCTCAGCAACGGCGCCCACAATCACCGGCCCGGCGCCCTCGATCCCCTTGGTGCCAATCACGATCAGACCGGCGTCGTATTGCCGCGCCACATCCACCAGCATCTGCGCCACCGCGCCCTGGCGGATCTCCGAATGGCTCGGTATGCCTTCGCGCAGCAGATCGCCGGCCAGGGTCACCAGCGCGCCGCGTGCCTCTTCGCTCAACTCTTTCAGCACCGGGCCGGGAATCGCATCCACAGCCGCATAGTCCAGCGGGTCAATGCCGTGCGCCAGCACAATGCGCGCCCCATACCCTCGAGCCAGCTTGCTGGCATACTCCAGAGCCGCCTCCGACTGGCCGCCCAAATCCGTGGCCACGACGATGGTCTTGATTCCGCCTGCAAAGCTCATGGATTCCTTCCGCCGCACTTCGGCGCCCTGGATTGATCCTTATAGTGCTCCGAGTCTGCGCTTCCCGTGGAAGCACAAGCAGTGACCCCATTCACCCTCCGCTGTGATTCTGGTCACACCGGCCATTCAGCAGGCCTCAGGACGATCCGGCCCGCGCCGGTTAGCGGAGCTCCGTGACCGCGAGCATATACATGCAGGGGGCAAATGCGGTAACTTTTTCGAGTGATGAGAAACCTGAAACAGTCCCTTTCCCCATCGATTTCGCCTTCAACCCGCGCCTTTTTGCTGCCCATCCTGCTCGGATGCGCCCTGATTGCAGCAGTTCAGGCCTCGGCACAGGCTCCCGCGCCGGACTCGCCCGCGATCGAGGCCCAGGCCAAGGCCATGCTGGCCAAGCTCACCCTGGAAGAGAAGATCGACCTGCTGGGCGGCGTGGACGGAATGTTTACTCATCCCGCGCCCGCCATCGGGCTGCCCCGCCTTAAGATGTCCGACGCCTCGGTAGGCGTGCGCACCTGGGGGCCGACCACGGCCTACGCCGGCGGGGTTGCCCTGGCCGCCACCTGGGACCGGGAATTCGCCCGCAAGCTGGGCGAGAGCCTGGGCAAGGATGCGCGCGCACGCGGCGTCAACTTCCTGCTCGGCCCGGGCGTCAACATCGCCCGCTCGCCTATCGCCGGCCGCAACTTCGAATACCTCTCCGAGGATCCCTTCCTGAACTCCGCCGTCGTGGTTCCGTTCATCCAGGGCGTTCAATCCCAGGGCGTCATCGCCACCGCCAAGCACTATGCCTTGAACGACCAGGAGTATAACCGCCACAATGCCAGTTCCGACGTGGACGAGCGGACCATGCGCGAGATTTATCTGCCGTCGTTCGAGGCCGCCGTCACCAAGGGCCACGTGGACGCGGTCATGAACTCCTACAACCTGGTCAACGGCGTTCACGCCACCCAGAACGACTTCCTCAACCTGAAGGTGCTCAAGGGCGATTGGGGATTCCAGGGCATTCTGATGTCGGACTGGGACGCCACCTACGACTCGGTGGGCGCAGCCAACAACGGTCTCGATCTGGAGATGCCCAGCCCACGCTTCATGAACGCCAAGGGTCTGCTGGCTGCGGTCAAGGATGGCACGGTAAAGGAGTCCACGATCGACGACAAGGTGCTGCGCCTGCTTCGCGCTGTGCTGCGCTACGGCTTCCTCGACCGGCCCCAGCTCGATATGGCCGACTCCACCTACTCGGTCGCCGATCGCGCCGTGGCCCTCGACGGCGCGCTGGAGAGCATTACGCTGCTCAAGAATGACGGCAGGCTGCTGCCGCTCGACCCGGCCAGGATCAAGACCATCGCCATCATCGGCCCCAACGCCTGGCCGGCGGTTACCGGCGGCGGAGGCTCCTCCGAGGCCCAGGCCTTCGAGCCGGTCA
>JBEKCX010000200.1:0-10729 GCA_050014655.1 Occallatibacter sp.
CTCTGCGGCCTGGGTCAGGGCCGGGCCACCGCTTCGGCTTGTGAAGCGCTGGCCCGCAATCCCGGCGCGCGTGGCGGCTTGATGATCTTTCTAGTCCTCGGCCTGGCCCTCATCGAGTCCCTCACGCTCTTCACCCTGGTCATCATCTTGATCAAGGTGTAGTAACGCCTGTTCCAAGACAACAAACCGGCCC
Organism: Occallatibacter sp.; assembly: GCA_050014655.1. Lineage (GTDB taxonomy): Bacteria > Acidobacteriota > Terriglobia > Terriglobales > Acidobacteriaceae > Telmatobacter. Next base: position 194 of record JBEKCX010000200.1, read on the forward strand.
TGCCCTCGCGGGTGGGGCCGCCGTCTTTCAGGCGGCAGGTGCCTATCGGTTGGTCTGCTCCGCGCTCCAAGCTTCCCCGCGCAGCATTTGAATGGCCTGCCGGTAGTCGATTCCCACCGGCACGGGCGCATACTGGGTCATCGCCTCTACGGTGTCGAAGCTCCTGGTCTTGAACAGCACGCGCAGGCTCATCTTCATCTGGAAGCGCGCGATCCGCCACTGCCCCTGGCCCACGCCGGCCTGCTCAATCACGATCCATCCCCCCTTGTCGAGCTTGCCCAGGATGCCCCAACCGTAGTCCGTGTCCTGCTGCAGGTGGCCCTCCAGGCGCGTCACGCGCTCTTCAGTGCCGTCGATCCAGAGTTCGCCGCTCATGGCGGTCAGCGCCTGCGCTTCGGGGTCGAAAGGGCTGAAACTGGGGTTGGGCCGGAAGGCGAACTTCTCCACCTTGCCCCCAGGCCCCGCGCCGGCTCCCGCGTATTGGTAGAGGAATGCCTGGGGCAACATGCACAGAAGCTTCATGACGATCCGCATGTCCCCTTCCTCGCTCTGCCTGCGATGCCGCTGGCGGCTCGGGTCGCTGAGCAGCGCATCCAAGCGCGCCTCTTCCAGTTGCTCGTCGGCCGGGCTCAGCGGCTTATCGAAGATCGACACCAGGCGGGCCACGTCGCCGTCGCGGGTTTCGACAATCTCCTTGGTAGAGGTGAGCCGCGGGCTGGACTTGCGCAGCCGGTAGCGCATGGGGTGGTCTGGATCCTGGGCGGCGCGCAATTCGGTGGCCAGCGCCCGCTCCACCAGGGCCTGGGCTTGAGCGGGCGTAAGGGCTGGCTGAGCGGCCGGAACGCTCTGGCCCCGCAAAGGAACGGGGGATAGAACGGCCCAGGGCAGCAGAAGCAGGAGCGGGAAGAATCTGCGCACAATCATCAGTCTAGCGGGCATTGGCTCCCCGGTCGAGTGTCGCGCCGCTCCATGAATTGTTAGACGCGCAGACACTCATCCGGTCTCTCTTGTTGAAGCAAGGCGGCCGGGTTGCGTATAGTGCGGGCAGGGCCTTGTTCTGGCCCACGGAAGGAACAAGACCATGGCAGTGGAGAACGCTCCGGCGCGCATTGGCAAGACCATCGTGATTCTCGGACAGTTGCAAGGCAGTGAAGACTTGATTGTGGATGGGCGCGTGGAGGGGACTGTCAACCTCTCCGAGAGCCGGTTGACCATTGGCCCCAACGCCAATGTAGCGGCCGACCTCTTCGCCAAGGACGTGCTGATTCTGGGTCAGTTGAGGGGCAACGTGGTGGCCAGCGGGCGCGTCGAGCTGCGCGCCGGTTGCAACGTGGAGGGCGATGTTTGCGCTCTCCGCTTCGCGGTGGAGGACAACGCGGTCTTCAGGGGCAAAGTGGACCTGACGCAGGGCGTGGCCAAGCCAGGCGAAGGCGCCCATGCCCCGCACTCCAGCGGCAACTCTTAGTACGACGCTCTGTTCCGGTCTGCGGGGAAGTTATGCGACCGGCCGCAAGGGGATCTTGAGTTGTTCAAGCGTTGGTTCCAGAAGAAGAAGGACACCGGTCCCCCCGTTTTGGCTACCGGCTTTTCCGGGCCCAGGGTGCCGCGCCACTCCAGTGGCTGGGCCGAGCTGCGCAAGCGGCTCCAGGCTGAGCCCGGACTGCGTGTCATCGACATCGGCTATACGTCGCCATCCAATATCAACTACCTCACTTCGCTGGGCCATAGCGTGTTCATGTCCGATCCGGTCCACACTGCCTACACCGGCAACTGGCAGTATGGCACAGACGAGAATGGCAATCCGGTTTGGGACATCGCGGGTTTTCAGGAGCAGGCTTTGAGTTTCGCCGGGCGCACCTTTGACGTGGTGCTCTTGTGGACGGCGCTCGACTACCTGCCCGAACCGCTGGTGGCGCCGATGGTTGCGCATCTCTTCTCGGCCATGAATCCCGGCGGGCAGGTGCTGGCCCTGTTCCACACCCGGACGCATGGGGATGAGACGGCGCATTGCCGCTTTCACCTCACCCCTGGCGACGATGTCGAGGTGCAACTGGCACAGCCGTTTCCCATCCAGCGCGCTTTCACCAACCGCAGCATCGAGCGCCTGTTTGCCGGCTGGTCCAGCCACAAGCAGTTTCTGGCCAAGGACAGCGTCTCCGAGGTTATCATGACGCGATAGAGAGTTCGCGCGCTGGAGATTCTGCGGTGGAGGAAAGATGAAGTCATCGACGGAAACGCGCATCACCTGGCTCGGTCATGCCACCGTGCTGGTCCAAACCGGCAGAGGCACTAACATTATGATCGACCCGTTCATCGCGCAGAATCCCAAGTACCCCAAGAATTATGCGCTGCCGGCGAGGATTCACTACATCCTGCTTACCCACGGCCACTTCGACCATATCTCCGACGCGGCTGCGGTGGCTGGCAAACACGATTCCACCGTGGTGGCGATCTATGAGCTGGCTGCATATCTCGAGGGCAAGGGCGTGGCCAAAACCGTCGGGATGAATCTGGGCGGAACCGTGCAACTGGAGGACGTGGCGGCCACCATGGTCGAGGCCAAGCACTCCGCGGGTGTGCGCGATGAAGATGGAACTCATTATGCGGGCGTGGCCGCCGGGTATGTGTTGACCATCGCGGACGGCCCCGTGCTTTACCACGCCGGAGATACGGCGGTCTTCGGAGATATGAAGCTGGTTCGCGAGTTATACCTGCCCAAGGTGGCCATGCTTCCCATCGGAGGGCACTTTACCATGGGACCGAAGGAAGCGGCGCTGGCAACACGCTTTCTGGAGCCGGAGATCGTGCTTCCGCTGCACTGGGGAACTTTTCCAGTGCTGACGGGCACACCAGAGGAGTTGGCTGCGCTGGTCGACGCCGGCGTTCAGGTTGTGCGCTGGACACCAGGGGAAGATCACTCAGTCTGAGTCGCGTTACGGCATGGTGCAGGAACGGGTCATGGGCTGGTTTTCGAACCGGCCGGACCACGGCCCATCCGCGCTTTCAGTTACTGTGCGGCCGCTGCTTTCTTCCGCTCCGCCGCCCCGGTGGGCGCGCGCCTGTTTCAACTGGGCGATTTCCTGATCGATTTGTGCCAGAATCTCCAGAACTCCCACAATTCCTCCTGTCGGGTCTTTGCAAGCGGCACAAATTCCCCCTGTGCCTAAGTCAAAAGACCCGCGCGGGTCAAACACTCATCCTTGAGACACGATACGCAACTATAGACTCTTTCACAAACAAAATAGCCAAGGTGTTACCAAGGAAGATACCCCTTGACGGCTGAATCGTTGTTTCCGCGGGATGGAGTGGGAGAAGGATCGCAGGGCCGGTCCGGCTCAACAACCGCTACGGCCAGGCTTTCGGCGCTCGCGTCGATGCCGCAAAACACCTTCCCTTGTCGGGAATTGGCTGACTTGTTGGAAGAGACGGCGGGTTTGCCGGTAGAAATGATTTGCTTGCTCATGGGCCTCCTTGGGCGCTAGGATGAGCCTCACCAGACGTCCCTGTCCGCGCAAACGGGCTTACTCTTTAGGTCGACCTTGAACATGCAGGCTCAAAGGGCCTTCGATTCTCCACGGAGTCTAAAGAGAGGGCCGGCGGCCGATCCTTGCTCAGGCTCAACGCAACGCTAGCCTCGGGTGGGAACGGCATCTCCGCCAAAGCGTGACTCCATCCTCACGCCTCAATTCGCAAGATACCAGGGTGGGATGCCAATATACTTCCGGTCTACACAATTCCGGAGATGCGCTAAGCGATTCAGAGCCTCCGCAGCTTCGCCCTTACCCACAGCGCGCCAAAGACCGGCAGCGCCACCACCAGCACGATCACGAAGGCCGGAAAGGTCGGCGTAACTGACCGCATGGTGGCCGAAGAGATTCCACGCCAGCAGCGAGAAGATCGCGATGCACGTGGTTGCGAAAAAGGTGAAGAACGCCGCCGCAACCGCCAGCAGAAGGCTAGTGAAAAGCCCGAAGCCCTCCAGCGGGAAACCAAGCACCCTTCCGCCTTCCGGTCGTTGCCCTTTTGCGGTTTCGGTCATCTCCAGCGCCTCCGTCCTCTACAATACAAGTCAATGCCCGCCAGCGCACAGATCGAGCTTTGGCCCGCGGAGAAGGTTGCCGCCCAGGCGTCCGTCAACCAGGCCCCCAACGGAGTCCGCTACGCCTTCTGGGGCGAGACCCGCGTCGCCGAGCCCGATCTCGAGCGCCTGGTCGCCGCCGTGCCCGCCGCGCTTTCTGCCGCGCTCGCCAACCGCGCCTATTACTTTGTTCCCCTGGCCATTGCCGATACCGGCGAAACCATGATCGCTCCCGCCTACACCGTCGATCTGGGCGATCGCGCCATCTGCCACCGCAACCAGACCTTCGGCTCCACCGAGGCGGTCTTTCTCTCCACCCGCCTGGTCGAGGACCGCTTCGGCCTGGCCTTCGAGTTCTTCATCAACGTGGCCCACAACTTTGTCGAGGCCGCCGGTGTCCCCGAGAGCTTCTCCACCCTGGCCTGGTCGCAGGCCGAGGCCCAGGTCCGCGGAGAAACCAGCCAGGACGCCTGGGAGACCCGCCGCCGCGCCCAGGACAACCGCAACGGCAACGGCCAGCAGATCATCGACGAGCGCGCCCGCAGCGCCTTCTTCGAGTCCGCCTTCTCCGATTCCCTCGCCATCTACATGCTGTCGCTCTCCGTGGACTTCGACTACCACGACCTGCGCGAGCGCGAGTACCCCCTGCTCGCCGCCCCCGCCCTCGCCGAGCGCCTCCGCCACGTCGCCAGCCTCTTCCCCGCCAACCCCGGCTACGAGTTCCAGGTCCTCTACCGCCGCAAGGGATAGGCTTAGCTGGTGATCGTGATCTTGACGTCGGCCTCATTTACGCCGAGCGACAATGCGAGCAAGCGTTTAGCTTCGGCGATACTTATGTGCGCATCCTCCGCTGCAGCACGCGTGGAAGACGTCGCGACCTCACGAGGCGGGGAACTCGGCTCGGCCCTCTGTCCACCGAGAGGAAAGCGCGCGATGGGAGCGTTCGATAATCCGGCCCCGGCACCCACTCGATTGACTGGATAATCCGATTCCTTGTGGTAGAGCGAGACCCACATCCCACGACCGCGAGGCAGGCTGTGCCCGGCGCTCTTGCGCGCGGCGTAAGCCCTATCGAAACGATCCCGCATCTCGCCCCCTTCGATCAAATGCACCTGCGCAAACCGCGGGTCAATGCGATCGTCTACCGAGGCCGCGACGACATAATCTACCTCTCCGAGAGTGGCCCATCCATCATTGGCCTGATTGCGTGGGAAAGCGATCCAAGTGTCCTGAGATGTACGGATCGAAACTGTCTTCGTGATTCCGCCCTTCACGATCCGCCGGACGCTTGATTTCCCCAATCCTGCCATTCTTGTTCTCAATCCTTTCTGGAGCATCACTACCTCCTGTATCGAATTATAGGAGAGAATTGAAAACAAAGTCAATAGGGACGAAGAAAAATGTAAAGGACCGATGGCTTTCGGATGCCCAGGTCTCGATTCTTAGACCCGAAATCCCTGCAAACCTGAAACGAATGGGCAAAAACTACGCGATTCAATAGAACACAATCTGCTACTCAAACAGCGTCGCAACCTTGGCCAGCACCTCATCCAGAATCTCCGCCGGCAGCGAATCCACCTTCCTGCCTCTTCGCGCCTCAATGTCGAGCACGCGCGGCTGGTCGCAGCGCACCACGCCGGTCGTCCGGATGCCCGAAAGAGGGACCGCGAAGCCGATGCGGCGGGCAAATTCGCCGCCGCTGGTGATGGGCAAAACCACGGGCAGTTTGGTCGCTTGGTTGAACGCGGTCGGCGAAATGACGAGGACTGGCCTTTGCCCGCGCTGCTCGTGTCCCAGGCTGGGGTCGAGCGAGACCAGGTAAATGTCGCCGCGGTTCATAGCACCTCACGGCCAACGGGCGGAGCGTCGATCCACTCTCTATCCTCCGGCGGCACTGGCTCTGAGTAGTCGCTTTTGGCCAGCAGCTCCGCCAGCGTGTAGCGGGGCCTGGTTTGCGGTTGCAGTATCAATCGCTCCCCATCGACGGACAGTCCCACTGCGGCGCCAGCCCTGAGGCCAAGCTGGTCCAGCATGGCCGGCGGAACGGCCAGCATCACAGAGCCGCCGACTTTGCGCAGGTTGGTAGTGTGCATCGTCAACCTCCTGCAATTATTATATCAGAATATAACACAATCCATCGGTTTCTATCCCGAGTCTGGGGAGTCTACGCAGGCCCCGCCTGGTACGCAACCCGCCCTTCGCTAATCGTCCAGCGCACCTTGCCCTGCATCGTCCAGCCGTCGAAGGGGGTGTTGCGCGACTTCGATTTGCCTTCCCGGGCGCGGTAGGTCCACTCGGCCTTGGGATCGAAAACGACCACGTCGGCAAAGCTGCCCGCGACGAGCGTGCCGCGGCCCTTCAGGTTCAGCAGCGCCGCCGGCTGCGCGCTCAGCAGGCTCAGAACCCGCCCCAACGGCATCTTCCACTCCTTGTGCAGCCAGCGCAGGCACAGGCCCAGCGCCGTCTCCAGGCCGGTAATGCCGTTGGGCGCGCTCTCGAACTCCACTTCCTTCTCGTGCACGGCGTGGGGCGCGTGGTCGGTGGCGATCACATCCACCACGCCGTCGAGGATGGCCTCGATCATGGCGTCGCGGTCGGCTGCCGCGCGCAGCGGCGGATTCATCTTGGCGTTGGTGTTGTACAGGCCCACATGCTCCTCGCTGAGCAGGAAGTGGTGCGGCGTCACCTCGCAGGTTACGCGCAGCCCGTTGCGGCGGGCCTGGCGCACGGCGTTCAGCGCGGCGGCCGTGGAGGTGTGGGCCACGTGCAGGTGGGCGCGGATGTCGCGCAACTCGGCGACCAGGCGGATGTCGCGCTCCACCATGCCGGATTCAGCCTCCGGCGCCATGCCGCGCAGCCCCAGCTTGAACGAGACCGGCCCCAGATTCATGCTGCCGCCCTGGGTGAGCCGCGTGTCTTCGGCGTGCTGGATCACGGTCAATCCCACCCGCGCCGCGGCTGCCAGGGCCTCGCGCATCACGCTGTCTTTGAGGATGGGCTGGCCGTCGTCGCTCACGGCTACGGCTCCGGCGGACTTCATGGCCGCATAGTCGTTGATGGCCTCGCCCTTCGATCCGCGCGTGGCCGCGGCTACGGGGAAGACGCGAATGGCCGCGCCGCGCTCCGGCGCCTGCATCCAGCGGGTGATCTCCGGCGAGTCGTTCACCGGGAGGGTATTGGGCATGGCCGCAACCGAGGTGAATCCGCCCGCCGCCGCCGCCGCCGTGCCCGAGGCGATGGTCTCCTTGTAGCCCTGGCCGGGCTCGCGCAGGTGGACGTGCATGTCGATCAATCCCGGCGCCACGGTCAGGCCGGTTGCGTCAAGAACTTCTGCGCCATTGGCCGACTTCAGCTTGCCCGGACCGGCGATCTCGGCCACACGGCCGTCTTTGAGCAGAATATCCTTGAGCAGATCGACGCCGGCCGCCGGGTCGATGAGATGGCCGCCGAGAATCGCCAGTGCCGTCATGCGCGGCCTCCGGTTTCATTTGTGCTTTCGATAGCAGGATTGCCTGTGGTCTTTGTTCTCTTGCTCTTAACAATGTTGTAAATAAGCATCGACGCATCCCAGAGTGCGAGGATGAAAAGGAAATTTGCATAGCGAGGAAACACGAACCCGTTTATCGCCCAGACAACCCCTCCGAGAATTGCATAAGCTATGAGCGCCGACGAATGTCTTTTAATAGGGCTCAGACTATTTGCTTCGGCCCTATACGCGCTAAGATTTGCCTCTTGCTGATCAATGCCTACAGGGAGAAGCAGTCTTCGCAGTAATATTATCGCGAAGAATAGGCCGGCGCATGCAGAAGCAATGCCCAGGATGCGATTCCCGTCGTGCCAAAAGTTCAGCGCTATTACGCCACCACCAATTACCATACATACTTCAAAATTCGTAACCCCATGCCTTACTAGCCAGCGGATCCAGTATAAGGTGGCAAAAAGAATAATGATTATCGAGGAAGCGATCAAAAAGCCTTCAAGGTTCCGGCGCAGGCAAAAATCGTATACGAGGCCCGCTTGAATGATTGCAAGACCTACAAGGAGCACTATGCGGCTATTGACTCTTTCCAATAACTTCATCTCTCTCGTGCCTCCGATCCGGCCAGTGCATTCGCCGTCAGCGCCCGCTCCACCACCGCCATGCGGATGGCGACGCCGTTCCGCACCTGTTCCAGAATCACCGACTGCGGGCCGTCGGCCACGCCGGCCGTGATCTCCATGCCGCGGATGATAGGTCCGGGATGCATGACAATCGCCTCCGGCGCGTGCGCGGCCAGCCGCGGGCCGGTGAGCTGGTAGTTGGCCCTGTACTGGTCGAGATCCAGTTGCAAACCGGCCAGCCGCTCGGCCTGGATGCGCAGCATCATCACCGCCTGCGACTGGCGCAGCGCGGCGTCGAAGTCGCGCTCGATGGTAATGCCCGGACCAGCCGCCGCAGCCAGCTCCGGCAGCAACTCCTTCGGCCCGCAGAGCAGCACGCTCGCGCCCAGCCGGGGCAACAGCAGCATGTTGGAGCGGGCCACGCGGCTGTGCAGAATGTCGCCCGCGATGGAGACGGTGACGCCGGCCAGCGTTTCGGCGGTTACCGCCTGAACGCCCGGCCGCAGGCACGCCAGGATAGTGCGCAGATCGAGCAGCGCCTGGGTGGGATGCTCGTGCATGCCATCGCCGGCGTTGAGCACCGGCAGGCGGGTCTCGGCCTCCAGCAGCCAGGGGGCGCCGCTGGAGTTGTGGCGCAGGATGATGGTCTCGGCGCCCAGTGCGCGCAGCGTCAGGCCGGTGTCTTTCAGGCTCTCGCCCTTTTCGATGCTCGAAGAAAGGCTGGAGACCAGCGTGGTGTCGGCGCCCAGGCCCTTGGCGGCCAGCTCAAAGCTGGTGCGCGTGCGCGTGGAGGACTCGTAGAAGAGCAGCGCCACGCGCCGCTTGGCCAGGATGCGGCTCCGGACGAGCGGGTCTTCGTTCTCAAGAGCCGTGGCGCGGCTGAGAATATGGCTCAGGCCGTCCAGAGTCAGATCCTGGGCCGAGAGCAGCGATCCCGGATGGTAGGGAAACGGCGAGGCCGGAACGGGCGGCGGATGAAGCTGGCGGCGGGCTGGCGTTGCGGTTGGGCTCATGGTTCTCAGCTTCTAGCTCTTAGCTCCTAGCTCCTAGCCTCTACCTACAAACTAGAAGCTGCCTTTCTCACTTAATCCACACGTTCCACCAGCAGCACCTGCTCGTCGTTGTCCACCTCGTGGAACTTCACTTCGACAATCTCGCGGCTGCTGGTGGGCACGCGCCTGCCGATGTAGGTGGCCTCGATGGGCAGTTCGCGATGGCCGCGGTCGATCAGCACTGCCAGTTGCACGCGGCGCGGCCTGCCGTGGGCGAAGAGCGCGTCGAGAGCGGCCCGGATCGTCCGGCCGGTATAGAGCACATCGTCGCAGAGGATTACGTCGCGGCCCTCCACCTCGCAGCCGATGGCCCCTGGGGTCACCACCGGGCGAACGTCCCTAGTGGAGAGATCGTCGCGGTAGAACTGAATGTCGAGCACACCCGTATCGACGGGATGCTTCTCGATGGCGGAGATCAGCTTGCCCAGCCTTTCAGCCAGGGGAACGCCGCGGCGCTTGATGCCCACCAGCGCCAGGCCGTCGCTGCCGTTGCTCTTTTCGACAATCTCGTGGGCCAGGCGCACCAATGTGCGTTCAATCTCCGAGGCCGACATCAGTCTCCCTTTCAGGCGCAGGCCCGGTTTGTCTTCGGCTTCGCTCATGGTCGCTCTCTCGCCGCCCATCTCTGGCAGGCGTGTCTTTTGGAACGGTGTCTCTCGCAGGATGATACGAGGGGGCACCGCTCCGGAGCAAGTTCGAGAGGTTTTGGGCCGAATAATGTGGATTTCGGGGACCGGGAAAGGATTCGCGCCGGCGGTGGGAACGGTCTGCGGGCAGGGCAAATGGCCGCTTAGACCTCCGGCTGACGGGTCCGGGCCATCCAGCGCGCGCTCAAAGCCCCGCCGGCGACGGCAAAGAAGAGCAGAAGAACCGAATTGAAGGCAAAACCACAGGCCCAAATGCCCGCATGGCCCTCCGGAGAGACCATCCAGGACTGGAGCTGGGCCAACTGGGATTGGACCTGCGCGGCATCCGCCGCCGACAATCCCGTCAACGACTGCTGGGCTCTCTCCTGGAACGGGTCGAGGACGAAGGTCTTGTATAACCCATCGATCTGGCTGGACTGGTGGAGCACGAAGCGCTCGAAGAACAGGGCGCTGCCGCTGGCGCCAAAGGCCAGCCAGCCGCCCAGAATTCCGGTCACCAGGCCGATGCGTGCGCCCGCCCCGATGGTGATCCACGCCGGCCGCTGGCTGCGCACATACAGCACCACCGTCCACGCCGCGGCTGCGGCCATCCAAAACATCCCCAATGAACTCAACGGCGAAAGCACGCTTGAGAACAGCCCGGCGGGAACCGCCAGGG
>JBEKCX010000201.1:0-5361 GCA_050014655.1 Occallatibacter sp.
ACATCCGGCCATTCGCGCCGCAGGGCATCACCTTCCGTTTTCTGCCCGCCCTGGCGCGCAGGTCGCTCAACTTTGTGGGCCGTCATGCCCGCTGGGTGGTGGCGGTTGCGGCCGGTCTCTTTCTGCTCTCCGCGCTTACGCTGCCCACCATCAAGATGGGCGGCAGCTTTGCCGTCATGGGCGACGCGGGCAGCCCGGCGGTTGAGGCACAAAACCTGCTCTCCGCCAAGTTCGGCATCGAGGGCAGCCCGACGCTGCTGCTGATTGCCGGCAGCGAGGAGGTGGTGCTGCGCCGCAGCGAGAATCTGACCGCCGGCCTGGAATCCTACCGGCAAAGCGGCGTACTCAAGTCCGTCTTCGCTCCCACGCAGATGCTTCCCTCAGTCGAGGCGCAGAGGCAGCGGGCTGCTGCACTGGCCCACATCGACATGAATGCCTCGGCCCGCGCCCTGGAGGACGCGCTCGGCGAAAATGGCCTGCGCATCGAGCCTTACCGGCCCTACCTCGCGCAACTGCGCAAACTGGGAAAAGGCACGGAGCCGCTCACCCTGGAATCGGCCGCGCCGTACCTGCCTGCCGGCCTGCTCGACGACAGCCTGCGCAAGACCAGGGACGGCAATTACGTCGCCGCCATCGCTTTCTATGCCGCCGGCCCCAATGCCCATGAAGTGATTCCTGACGTGGTGCTCGACTACTGGCGCAAGCAGTATGGGCCCTTCGTGGAATTCTCCTTCGACAAAATCAATCGCGACTTGCAGAGCCAGGTGCTGCGCGACAGCCGACGGGCTTTGCTGTGGACCGCCGCGGCCATCGTGTTGATCGTCTATCTTACCTTCCGCAAGTGGCGCACAACTCTGCTGGTGCTGATGCCGATCGTCTTCGCCATCGTTGTCACGTTTGGCCTGCTGCGGCTCATGGGACATCCTTTCAGCTTCATGTCCGTCACGGCGATCCCGCTGATCATCGGCATCGGCATTGACAACGGGATTCATCTGGTGCGCCGCTATCTGGAAAGCGCGTCCAACAACATTCTCGATGTCGCCAAGGCCTCCGGCGCGGCGCTCATTCAATCCAACCTGACCACCATCATCGGCTTTGGCGCGCTGCTCGCCGCCAGCTTTCCCCCGCTGGCCGAGATGGGGCTGGTCACTTCTCTGGGCGTTGCCCTCACTCTGGCCGGCGGCCTCTGGCTGATTCCTGCCGTGATCTTGACCGGCGGAGGAGGAAAAGGAGAATCGGGCGAATGCCGCGCGGTATCTTGCGCAAGATCACGCACAATGCAGGGCAATGACATGAACCGCGGATTGGGATAGGGAAGGTCACTGGTGGCGCCCCGGCGGCCTGCTTGCTGGCCAAAAACGAGTCCCAATGGTCGTGGTTGCTTGATTTCGGAGGAATCCGGCGCCTTGACCCGCCTTTCCGAACCCATTTCAGCTTGGCAATGAATCACATCGAGGAGAACAGTGTTTACGCGATTACCAAAAAATCGTTGACAAATAACGAGGGTCATGCTACTTTCCTTGCTAATTTACAAACAACCATTGTGGCAGTTAACCCTCAACCTCGAAAGGAGAGCTTTATGCAACGTCTTTCGGCCATTCTTTTGGTGATGGCATTGATATTCACTTATCTACCATGCATAGCCCAAGACCCGGTACCATTCAACTCGTTGGCTCACATGGCGGCAGTGCAGCCGAGCCTGGCTGAAGTCCGCGCGATGTCAGACGGACAGTCAAGCCCGTCGGGTCAGCCAGCCAAACGCAGCCATTGGACCAAGGGTGGAAAGGTCATGACGTACATAGGTATTCCCGTGATGGCAGCCGGTGGCGCCATGCTCGCCTATGGATTGAAGAATGGCAACAGCACTTCCTGCAACGGCGGCACCTGCGTCTCCGTCGAATGGAAATGGACGGGAGTTGCCTGGCTGGGAGTCGGCGGAGCTTTGACAACGATCGGGGTCACAAGACGCTCTTCGGAATGAGCGCTGCCGCGGCCAAACGATGGTCTATGGCATTTTTCGGAAACTCTGTATCCAGGGGGTGCGGCTGCAATGTCGATGCAGCCAGCACGAGGGGCGGTCGTGCCCATTTCTGTAGGAACGCTGGATTTCCGATAGATGGACTATTTGTTCAACTCGACCTCCCATTTCAGACTCGCGCCGGTTGCTGGTTTCTCATGCCAGCAACCGGCCAACTGATTGGCCAAGGATGGGGGGTATTGGTAGAATGGGCGCCTTCCTGTCTGGCGAGACCTCCGTCAGCTTGTGGACTGCCTTGACGAACCGCGGGGGAAGCAGGGCCAGCGCTTAGAATCGCCAGCAAAAACGGGATTCATCTGGTGCGCCGCTATCTGGAAAGCGCGTCCAACGGTATTCTCGATGTTGCCAAGGCCTCGGGCGCGGCGCTGATTCAGTCCAACCTGACCACCATCATCGGCTTTGGCGCGCCGCTGGCTGCCAGCTTTCCCCCGCCGGCCGAGATGGGGCTGGTCACCCCCCTGGGCGTAGCCCTCACCCTGGCCGGCGGCCTCTGGCTCATTCCAGGCGTGATCCTGATCGGAGGAGAAAGACAGGCGAATACCGCACTATTGCGCCCGTGAATCGATTTTCGCCTTTTCCTTACATTGGAATGCACGGAACTCAAACACGGCTTGAGGGCTTTCGTGTAAACTTTACGAAACCGAGACTTGGCATTGGAAGGCAACCATTGAACACATTCGTGAGCGACATAACCATCAACACAGTCGCTTCCCTGTGCCCCCGCTGCGGCAAGCCGTCCCTTGCGACAATCTTCGATCGCGAAGGGAAGGTCTACCAGCGCTCGGAGTGCCCCTGTCACGATGCCAGCGAGGATCTGATCTTCTCCGATACGGCGCTTTACCGCAGGCTGGAAGAGTGGAACAGGCTGGTTTTTCCCGAGTACGACACGGCACTTGCGCCATCCGCTCCAGGCTGCTGCACCACCGAAATGGGAAGCCAGAACGAGCCGTGCCTGGCCGTCATCGACATCACCAATCGCTGCAATTTCAAGTGTCCCGTTTGCTTTGCCGAGGTCAATGGCAAAGGCAGCCACTACTTCTTAGAGATGGAAGTGGTGGTTAAGATGCTCAAGGCGCTGCTGAACCGGCCCGTGCCTTGCCGCAGCGTTCAGTTCTCAGGTGGAGAGCCAACGCTGCACCCCGACTTTCCCAAGATCCTCCGCGTTGCCCGCGATCTTGGCCTCACCCATCTTCAAGTGGCCACCAATGGCAGCCGCTTCGTCGATCCGGAGTATGCAAAGCTCTGCGAAGAGTCGGGGCTGCATACGCTTTATCTGCAGTTCGACGGCATGAACGACGAAGTCTATCTGAAAATGCGCGGCCAGCGCCTGCTGGACAGAAAGATCGCCGCCGTGCGCTCGATCGAGCAGACGAATATGCGGCTGGTGCTGGTGCCGACCATCATGAGCTCGGTCAACGCCGATCAACTGGGACCGATCTTCCAATTCGCCCTGGAACACAACAAGTTCGTCACCGGCATCAGCATTCAACCGGCCGCGGATGTGGGCCGCATCGCGGTGACGAACAACGGCGCCGAACCTTTCAACCTAGCCACCATGGCCCGCGCATTCGGCGAACAGACTGGATTGACCCGCTTTCCCGACGACTGGTTTCCGCTCAACTCCATCTCGCTGCTCAGCCGGGCCATCGAGCGCGTGCGCAATGAGAAGACGCATCCGCCCCTCAGCGACGCGCATTGCTCCATTGGCACCTTTTTCTACGTGGACGACAACAACAAGCCGTCCTGCCTGAGCAGCTTTTTCGATCTTGACCGCTTCCTGCGCGGCATGGCGAAGATCAAGCCCGATGCGGAGCAGGGCGTGATCCGGCGGCAGATCTCCAGAATCCGCCAGTTCGGCCAGTTGTCGCAATGCCTGGATCTGCGCAAGACCCCTTCCGGACTCACCTTCCAGCGCCTGCTGCGCAGCCTGGACTCATGGGAAGACAAGCATGAAGGCCGATCCGAAGGATGGGCCCAGCGTGGCTTCAACGGTATCTTCGTCGCGGGCATGCACTTTATGGATGCGCATAGTTACAATCTGCGGCGTCTCAGTCGATGCATCATCCAGTATGTCACCACAGATGGGCTGCTCATTCCATTCTGCAGTTACAATGCCGGAGCGCGGCTCCGCGATAGCGAGGAGTCGATGCGCATCGCCAGCCAGCTTCCGCATGGGGTCATTTCCCTTAACGCCGCGCAGGCTGGCTAGCTGGCCGGCTGGAGCGGCTCTCCGGCTTGTGCGGAGTTTCCGAGTATGTGCGGTTTGCCTCTCCGGCAACGGGCGAACGGCTCCAGCTTTTCAACTGCCTCCAGGGCCGGTGGTCCCAAATGATGATGAGTAAGCCGATTCTCACTCCAACGCTTGATTCCTTCAGAAGGTCAGGCTTGCAAGGTATCGCCGTTCTCCTGCTTTTTTCCGGTTGTGGGCTGGCAATAGCGACGGCGCAAGCCGGTCTTCCCCCGGACCTGGTCTCGATTCCCGCGCCGGGCGGCCAAAGCCTTGGCCCGAATCTGGATGCGAGCCTGCGCGCGGCCAGCCAATGCGGCGTGGACTCGCCCATTGTGCTGCCGAAGGTCGTCTTTCCGATCAGCGCCGAGAGTGACTCCGGCCGGCAATTCGCCGAGCAGGCTCAGGCCGTCCAGAACCTGCCGGCGGGCGCGCAGGTCTGGCTGGAAATCGCGGTCGATCCTGGCGCAATCACCGGCCAGGAGACCGAAAAGCAAATCACCGAACAGGTTGACAGCTTTCTGAAGCAGGCGCCTCTTTCCGCCCCCGCGGTTCGCGGAGTGCTAGTGGAACCTGGAGCGCCGCGGACGGCTCCCGATCTGTTTGTCTTTGCGCTGCTGCGCCTGGCGGTTCAAGCCAAGTCGGCCAACCCCGCGCTGCGGCTGGCTTTTGTCTTCCCTGCGGGCTTCATCGGCCAATTCGGCGATGCGGTCAAGCGGCTTGCCTTGTACTCCGATCTGCTGGGCACGGCCGACGCGCCGGGGTGGCGCTCGGAGGCCGGCTGGATTGCAGCAAACGCGCTCAACAAGCCGCTCATCCTCAAATTGGAGAGCTCCCCTGCCTCGACAGCATCGTATCTCTCCGCGGCGCTGGCGGCCTCCGGCTCGACGGTGGAAATGCTCTGGTCCACGCCGCCCGATGCCGGAACGGTCAATCGGCTCTGCGCTGCCGATAGCTTCCTGGCGCATTCTCTTCCCGCCAGCCTTCTTCGCCTGAATGACAAGGCGCTGCCTTTCACGCTCACGGTGGACGGAGCGGAGAGCGAAGGCGCCGGCTGGTTCGGCGGCGGGCAATCGGGAGATATGGTTGCGCTGGC
>JBEKCX010000202.1:0-5359 GCA_050014655.1 Occallatibacter sp.
CAAGCAAAGGCTTGAATCAAGTCCTCAGCCGGAAGGGTTGTATGACGCACGGTTCGTCCGTCGATGGCGGCCTCTCCCTCGAGCGCGAATCCAGTGGGCGCCGCAGTTGCCGCCGGTGGAGCGGTCAGGCTGACGCGCACTGTATCGGTTCCAGCGGGAATCATGCCGCCTCCCAGCACCAGTCCCGGCGGTCCATCCTTAATGCGCAGTGTGACGGCGCCGTCGAAACCATCCCGCCGAATCACGAGAAGAGTAACGGGAATGGTTCTGCCGGGGCGCAGGTTGACGCTGGAGGGCGCGAAGCGCAGCTCGAAATCCGGACGCGGATGACTGACGCGAAGCCGGTAAGTGAAATCGGGTCCGCCATTCTGTTCCGTGTCGGCGAGTTGCAGATAATACGCGCCCTTGGCGGGGAAGCGGTAGATGAGACGCGAATCGGCCTGATGGGTGAGAAGAGCCGCGCCCTTGTCCTCGAAGTCGTCATTGAAGGCGAGCTGCTTGCCGTGGGCGTCGGTCAACGTCAGCACGGAGTCCAGCGGCGATCCCAGGCGGCGGGCCTCCACCTCGGCAACCATCTCCTCGCCGGCTTTGCCATCGATGCGGAAGAAATGCACATCGCCGGGGCGTTCGATGCGGCCGTTGACGATCTGCGGCAGCTTGATGCGGCGGGCATGGGCGGCGTCAGAGGCAACCTGCTTCTCAGCGGTTTCCGGCAGCGTGTCCACTGAAAAGGCCACGGAATCTTCGCCGCTCCAGCCCTTCTGGCCGGGGGAGAACTCATGAATGCCGGGCTCGCGCACGGAGGGCTTGAACTCGGTTGCGGCCAGATTCCAACCCTCTAACTCAATCCGGACATGAGCGCCCGATTTGCCGCCCATGGGAAAGATGCCGGTTACATAGGGAATCTCGCCAATCGCGATCCGGTAAACGAAGTCTTCGCGGCCGCGATTCAAGACGTCGCGGACCGACAGGATATAGTCTCCCTCCTCGGCAATATCCTCTTCGATCACCGGTTCCTGGCTGAAGCGGAAGTGGTCGGCCGAGGCCAGTTCCGCTCCCTTTGAGTCGGTGAGCGTAAGAACCGCCTGAAACCACCCCGGCACGGCATCCGACATATAGGGGATAAGCGCGCGAGTCATGGCGGCGATGACGATCTTCTGTCCCTTGGCGGCATGAAAGCGGTAACGGTCTGTGCTTCCAGGCATCATCTGCCCATTCACGATCGCCGGTAAGACGATCCCCTGCGGAGCTTCGGAGGCTTGCGCTCGCGCCTGCGCGGAGAGCGGCAAGCCGCCGCCCGCGGCCAACTGAAGGGGCACATGCTGGAAGGGGCGCACGGTCTCAGGAAGCCTATCGACAAGGAAGTTAAGCGGATTGGTCAGTCCCTGATTGGTCAGCAGGCGCAGCTCATGGTTGCCGAGGGCGGCATGAGCGTCCACGGTAACGCGCAACAGAACCGACTGCGAAAGCGCCGGCGCAGCCCTCATGCGCATGGTTGCGTCGATCTGTTCGCGCAGATCGGCGGCGAGCCTTCTGTCCGCGGGCGTCCAGGGCGTGGCGACACGGGCCTGCGCCGACGCCTGGGTAGCGGCCCCGTTCTCGCCCGCAGAAGCAACCGCGCTTTCTGGAACGGTTGTGAATTCGGGTTTGGTTGCAGGCGTGCCGCCCGGCGGTTGCGCTGCTCGGGGGTTAGGCGCGGTCTTTGCAGCGGCAGGAGCGTTGGAGTGGCTTTGCTCCATCCAGATACTGGCCGCCAACGGTAACTTCAAAGGTGCTTCCCAGCCTGCCTCCGGCGGGATAGACAAAAGCGGCGTGAGGCGAACTCTGCTGCGCGAAGGCCGCCGCGGCTCCCATGAGCAGGGGCAGCAGGAACCCGCGCCCGCGTCGGGTCATGCGCGCGCTCCCATGATCTCGCGCAGCATTCCCGCGGTTCTAACGTTCTCCTCCTTGGCCGGGCCGACAAAGACGGTCTGGCCGAGAGGATGCGGCAGCGGGGCGTGAAGGTCGATGCCCAGCAGCGTATAGATGCTGGAGATGAGGTCCATCGGATAGACGGGCCGGTCTTTCACCTCCTCGCCGCGCGCATCCGAGGAGCCGATCACCTGGCCTCCGGCAAAGCCCCCGCCGGCAACCACGGCCGAGAAGACCTGTCCCCAGTGCCCCCGGCCCCCGTTCCAGGGAGCCTCCCACTGCACCTTGGGAGTGCGTCCGAACTCGCCGCTCCACCACACGATGGTGCTGTCCAGCAGTCCGTGCTCGGAGAGGTCCGCGAGCAGGGTTGCCATCGCCTTGTCCATCTCCGGAACGCGGCGGCGCATGGTCTGGAAGTTCTCTTTATGCGTGTCCCAGCCGCCCTGATAGTTGATGGTGATATAGGGAACGCCGCGCTCCACCAGCCGCCGGGCCGCCAGGCACGACTGGCCGAAGGTGTTTCTTCCGTAGCGGTCGCGCATCTCGTCCTTTTCCTGGGAGAGATCGAAGACCTTGCCGCCGTCGCCGAGGATCAGCTCGTAGGCCTGCCGCTCGCTCTCCTTCCAGGGCGCCATGCGGGGATCGTCGCGCAATGCCTTGTCGAGCGCGTCCAGATCGTGCAGCAGTTGACGGCGGCCCTGCTGGCGCTGGTCGCTGATCCCCTGCAGCACAACGCCTTCGACGGCAAAGCGCGTCTGCGCCGGATCGCCGCCGGTAGCAAAGGGCTGGTAGCGCAGCCCGAGAAATCCCTCATCCGCAAAGCGCCCCTGCGGCTCGGTGAGAACGATGTAAGGCGGTATCAGCCCTTTGTATCCGGCGTTGACCCCCTTGAAGTAAGAGACTACCGCGCCCACGCCGGGATAGACATTCGTGCCACCCGATGCGCGGCCCGTCTGCACCTCGTAGGAAGCGGTCTCGTGGGCATTCACTCCGTGCGTCATGCCGCGAACGATGGAATACTTCTCCGCGCATTTGGCCAGATTGGGCATCAGCTCGCAGATGCGAATGCCGCTGACGTTGGTCTCGATGGGATGGTCCAGCGGGCCAGAGAAATCGCTTCCGGCCTCCGGCTTGGGATCGAAGGTATCGAGGTGCGACGGGCCTCCCCACATCCAGATCTGGATCACCGATTTGGCCCTGGCGCCCGGCTTGGGCGGAGCGGCAAAGGCGGGCAGAAACCACAGATTGCCGAGCGCCAATCCGGCGCCTCCCACGGCTCCCATGCGCAGCAGGTCGCGCCGCGTGAGATCGGCAAACAGCGGCACCTTCAGAGTCTCGTTCCGGTCGTCGTTGCGCATGGCATTCGTCTCCTCGGTAGAAAAGCGGGTGCCCCACCCTCGCCGCGTTCTTGCTTTTGCGGCTAGGGTGGGAAACCACAAAAACTCAGCCGGCTCAAAGCCGCAACACCAGCCGGTCGACCGGCTCGCCGCGCCGAATCCGCCTCAGCTGCCGGTGCAGTTGCTTGGCAAGCGACTCCGGCTCCCCTGCATCGTCCTCGTCCGCGTCCTCGTCGCGCTTCGCCTCGACAACACGGGCCAAACTTGGCCGGGAAAACGCCTGCAGGAACAGAAACGCCATTCCCAATGCGGAGGTAGACGGACAAAACCCGAGATTCTTCTTGCCCAGCCGCCTCTTGCGCCTCCACGCGGCCCGGCGCAGACAAAAGTAAACAAGAATGACAGCGATCGCCAGAAAAGGCGCGGCGGAAAACAGGCTCAAAACAGAAAGAGCATCGACGTGCATAAGCACCCTCGCGAATCGCAGGCAGGACTTCTCGAAGGAATCGGTCGCGGGCGCAAGGCAGCCGAAGCTGCGCTGAACATCCGGACCATTTCGAATGAGCTATGCGCGAGGGAAGGGCGGAGGCCGCTGGAAGCGCGAGGGCAGAGGCGGCGGGTCGGGAGCGCGGCCGACGTACACGCAGGCAAGAGGCGGCAGGAGGCTCAGAGGGGAGATGACGCCCAGGAACAGAATCGGCAGAATCGCAAGCCAATCGGGAGAGCCCCCGGAGTGGCCGTGCGGAAGCAGCAGGAACAGAAGTGCGATTCCGATTGCGATGGCCGCAATCAGAAGCAATCCCCGCCGCTGCCGGTTCTGAATCATCGATGAATCTCTCTCGCACTCAGTATACGGGTCTCGCCTGTAATCTGGGAATCATCCCAATGGTGGAGTCAGGGCAGCCACATCCAATTTCACTCGTGAACGAGAAGCAGGCATACCGCGCAAAATATTGAATTCATGTGCGTTGTAACAAGGGCACGGCTTCAGCCGGGCTGCACCTGGGCGATGATGCACGATGGGCTTTAGCCCCTGCTTTCTGAATTGGCCTGCAAACGGAAATGAGGGCATGGAAAGGTTGGCAGGGGCTAAAGCCCTTATCATTTTGCGCTTCCGTAGCGGCCCGGCTGAAGCCGTGCCCTTGTTACAAAGCCAACGGTAGATAGCGATTAGGGAGATGAAGATGGATTTCTCCAACCGTGGGTGGTGGGGCAGTTTCCGAATAGGCGACCACTCGTGATCGAAAGCTCTTCGTGATGGTAGACTTTATTGAATCGTCTCATGCAATCCCGGAAAGACTGCCAGTGTTTGGGGGTTTTCGAGCGAATGACCTGCTCGGTTCGTCCCCTCCATGAAGCACTGCTGTTCCAGGAAAGGCTGCGTAGATGACAGAATTCGTACCTTCGGATCAACCTTCCAATCCGGTCCGGCAACTCATTGGTCTAGGCGTGCTAATGGCCGTCATGTGCATCTGTATGTGCGCCCTGCGCTTCTCGAACAATTGGTTAAACATTGCTTTCGTCTGTCTCTTTCTTCTGCTCCCATTCCTTGCGGTCCGGGCTGCTCTGCGTCTGCGTCCTTGGGCTATAGTGGTGGCAGCAGTTGTTCTCGCGCCCATTTTGGCTATGTCATTGCTAGGCCTTTCGGCGATCGCGATCTTCGATATTCCAGCTGAGGTGGGACATCGGCAATTGAGCAGAGAGCTGGGTACTGTAGAGCAGGGACGCTATTCAGTCCATCTGGCGTGGGAAGAAAGCGCAGGGGGCGCGTTGGGACCGCACGGCGTAAGGTTAGAACAACGCAGGATCATTGTTCCCGGGCTTTATGCTTTTAGGACTCTCGACTACTTCGACGGGGCAAGTCAGGGCAGCCTTTCAGCTGCAGGTCCCGGTAGAATTGGGCTGCATGTTCCTAACACCAGCCGCCATCAGGAAATTGATCGCGTTTATTCGTTGAAGCCCTGGCTCTACTTCTGATCTAGATCTGGCCATCACCGCAGGATTCCGGGTGTATCACCTACAACCCGTAAACCGACCCACCACCTAACCGCGGCGTGCATAACTGGCGTATGAAACCCTTCGGGTACGGCTGGCCCATGTGGACATCCATC
>JBEKCX010000203.1:0-5336 GCA_050014655.1 Occallatibacter sp.
CTCTGCCCCTGCTGAGCCTGGTGTTCATAGCGCGCAATGTTGCCCCGTAAGGCTGTCGCCAGATCGTCGTTCTGTTGCCGGATGGCCAGATCGAGCGCATGTTGCGCCGTATCCACCGCCTTCCGATACTGACCTGTCTCCGAGTACATCGCCGCCAGCATCTGGAGGATCGCCGGCTCTTGTCCGCCGGAGAGAGTGGCCGCCGCTTCAAACTGAGGCAGGGCGTCGGCGAACCGGCTGCTTGCCGCCAGAGCGCGCCCCAGGTTGTAGCGGCATTCAGGGGACTGCGGAGCCAGATCGACTGCCTTCTGCAGTTCGTCGATGGCCTGTTCCAGATTCCCCATGCGCGCCAGGATAACGCCGTAGATGTTATGGCCGTCGGAGGATTTGGGCGCCAGCTCGATGCCCTTGGTCAACTCCTCGATGGCATCCTGGCGATGACCGCCCATCACCTCGAGCATGTGGCCCAGGTTGATGTGCGCCGAGCCGTTGTCGGGGTTCAGCTCGATGGCCTTCCGGATCTCCGCCTGGGCCTCTTCCAGTCTGCCGGCCTCGGCCAGCGCGCTGCCCAGATTGTTATGGGTCTGAGAGCTGTCGTTATTCAGCGCCAGAGACTTCTTGTATTCCTCGATCGCATCGTCGATCTTCCCGGTTGCGGCCAGCGCCACGCCCATATTGTTGTATGGCCGCGCGTCGGTCGGGTCCTTCAAAGCCGCCACCTTCCAGGCCGGAACCGCATCGGCGTACTTATGACTGTCTTGCAGTTGCTGCGCCGCGTCGAACTCCCTGTAGAAATCGATCGCCGGAGTGTCGATGTGGTCCAGACCCTCCGGGCCGAGGTTGAGGAACTCCGGAATGTTAACGGCGCGGTTGGACGCCGTGGCGTTCTCCACAACAACCGGCGGGCTGACGTGTCCCCGCTCATCGATGTGCGTCAGGTAAAGGTGCGTGTAGAGAGAGGGAGTCTTGGAGGAGAAGGCCAGCCAATGCCCGTTGGGCGAGAAGGTGTGCCAGGAGTTCATCACCGGCAGATTGGATTCCAGCGGCCGCGCCACTCCGCCCTCAAAGGGAACGATGTACAGCTTGCTGTCGGGACGCATGAGCAACCCGTTCTTGCACTGCACAAAGACGATCCATTTGCCGTCGGGAGAGGCCTTGGGAAAGTTGTTGCTCATGCCGTTCTGCGAGGCGCCCACGATTCGCTCTGCAGTTCCGCCCTTTCCGTCGTTGAAGGGAATCCGGTAGAGATCGTATTGAATCTGCGTCTCGTTGGGATCGTTGGCGTACATCGCTCTCTTGTATCCCGGCGGGTAGGGATCTTCGGCGGGGGCGCGGGAGAAGATCAGCCACTTTCCGTCCGGGCTCCAGAAGGCCGAGGTCTGGACGTAGTTGGGATCGTCGGCGCCGGGCAGCGGCTGCAGCTTGCCGGTCTCCTTGCTGTACCAGGCCAGCACGCCGCGGGTGGGATAAAAGACCTGGCCGAAGCCGTAGTTTGCGTAGAAGCCGTTGTAAAGCCGATCGAGCACGCGAACCCCATGAGCATAGGGCACATCGATGGAGTTCACCACGTACTTTCCATCCGGCGACACCTGGCTCATGAAACCGAACCGTTTCTGCGAATGCTCCTCTGAAAACGCGCTCCAGTGAATCAGATAATCGCTGCTGATGGTGCTTACCTTCTTGATGGGGATGAGGGCGTAGAGTCCCTTGTCGTTGGCCGGTCCGTCTACGTCGATTCCCATGGTCTTTCCATCGCGCGAGAAGGAGTGGCAGTTGCCGCAGGTGGGCAGATTGGTCATCAGGACCTTGCTCTGCGGCTCGGAGATGTAGCGCATCTCCCATTTGATCTTGGGAAGCACGTAGTCGGGCAGCGGCTTGATGACCCCACGCTGCGTAGTCTCCAGATCCGGAGGAATCAAGGGAACGTCGCGATACACGATGGGCGCGCCAACCGGGTCTTTTGAGGTCTCGAACGTCGCCTGCGCCTGCGAGACCGGCTCGCGGTCCTTCTGGCTCGCATAACCGCTGACGATCAGCGTCGCCGGCTGTTCGACCGAACGCTTCTTGATCTCCTCCCAGGTCTTTGCATCGGGCCGCCAGGTATGCGCCTCGGCCTGTTCTGGAGTCAAGGTTGGCGGCACATAGCCCACCAGAGTGTCGTCAACCGGGGCCAGCTGCATCTTCTCGCCTTTCGACCAGACCCTGATGGGATGCGCATGTTCGCTGAAGTCGATTTCGATGCGCCAGACGGTGGCGGCGGCGTTGCCGTCGCGCCATGCAAACTGCGGAGGGATGATGTCGGGTGGATAGATGGCGCCGTTCAGCGGCACATCGATGGTAAGCTGCGGCTGGGAAGTCGCGGCGGCAACCGCATCCATCGGAACCGGCCTGAGGTAAACCGGAATCACCGCCGACCTCACTGCGGATGGCGATGCCGCCGGGGCGCCGCCCGGCCTTCCCCCGGCAACCACTTTTCCGGTCAGGCAGTATCCAACTGCAAGCAGGATGGCCGCGGCCGCCAAGAACTTCCGTCCCATCAATTCCCCCCAGTGGTCGCTCCGGATTCGAGCTCCGGAGCCGTTTCCAGAACTTGCCTTGAGGAGGTGGTCCGGTGCCGTCCGCGTGCGCTGATCACTTGTATTCATAGTAGCAAAGCCGATGAACAATGTCCGCCGGGAAGCTGCGCCCTCGATTGCCTTAAGCCCGCGGCCCGCAGCCAGCCCAGGTCCGGCGGTGCGACAATTCCCTCCCCCGTTTGCCCCGGTGGCCAAAATCCAGCCCCTTCCGGGGCGGATTGCCCGGCCTCAACTGCGACCCAATCGAGCGCATCGGAATAGTACAATCCAGCAAGGATAGCTCGCCGCCGCCCATGGTTCCTGCAATGCGCAAACCTCCGCCCTCTTCTCTGAATCGGTTGCTGCTTGCTCTTGCCGTGGGAGCGATGAGCGTTGCCTTGCCTGGTCAGCAGCAACCGCCCTCGCCGATTCGCTTCGAACTCAAGGAACTTCCGTTCCGTCTCGACAGCAACGAAAGCCCTGCCAGGAATGCTCCGGAGACCATGGCCGGCGGCGTAGCGGTCTTCGACTATAACGGCGATGGCCGGCCCGACATCTTCTTCACCAACGGCGCCGACCTTGCCACCCTGAAGAAATCCTCGCCAAAATACTACAACCGCCTCTTTCGCAACGACGGCAACGGGGTATTCACCGACGTGACGGCGCAGGCCGGGCTTCAGGGAACCGGCTTCGATATTGGAGTCGCGGTGGGCGACTACGACAACGACGGCTTTCCGGACTTATTCGTCACCGGCGTTCACGGCAATACGCTGTATCACAACAACGGCGACGGCACCTTCACCGATGTTACAAAGAAAGCCGGCCTGGATAAGTGGAACGATCCCGAATACGGCCCGCTGTGGGCGGTGGCGGCGGTCTGGGTGGACGTGAACAACGATGGACTCCTCGATCTGTTCGTCGTGAATTACTTGCAGTGGAGTTACTCCGACCAGCCCAAGTGCGTTGTCGAGGGTATCGCGGACTATTGTCACCCGCGCTACTATAAGGGACTGCCCAACCAGCTCTTTATCAATCAGGGCGACGGCACCTTCAAGGATGTGTCAAAGGAGTGGGGCATTCGCGACCATGTGGGCAAGGGCATGGGCGCGGCTATGGCGGACTACGATCTGGACGGCAAACCCGACCTGTTTGTGACCAACGACGCCGAGTATAACTTCCTCTTTCATAACTTGGGAGACAGGTTCGAGGAGGTGGCTTTTCAGACCAATGTCGCGCTGGCGGAGGACGCCGCGTTCATCTCCGGGATGGGCGCGGACTTTCGCGACATCAATAACGACGGCTATCCGGACATCGCCTATGTTGCGCTCAAGGCCCAGACGTTTCCCATCTTTATGAACACCGGCAAGGGCGACTTCGTTGAAGTGACGACTCCCAGCGGAATGCGCGCGCTCAGCCTGCCCATGTCGGGCTTCGGTCCGGCGCTCTACGACTTCGACAACGACGGTTGGAAGGACCTGTTCGTGACACGAGGACATGTCGTCGCGGCGTGGCCCGCGGGAAGCAAATTCAAGCAGCCGAACACGGTGTTTCGCAATCTCGGCGCCAGCGGCAAATGGGAGGCGCTCACCGGCGAAGCGGGTTTCACTGAAGCCACTGCCGCGCGCCACCGCGGCTGCGCCCTCGGCGACTTCGATGGAGACGGCCGCATCGATGTCGTCGTGACCAGCATGGACCGCAATGCGGAGCTATGGATGAATCGCAGCCCCAACCACAACCATTGGCTGGAGATTGCGCTGCGCGGCGTCAAATCCAACCGCGACGGCATCGGCGCGCGAATCAAAGTGGTCACCAAGGCCGGCGTGCAATACAACCACCAGACGTCGAGCGTATGCTACGCCTCGTCAAGCCTGGGCCCGGTGCACTTCGGCCTGGGCGCGGAAGCAAAAGCTCCAACGGTTGAGATCACCTGGCCCAGCGGAATCGTGCAGACCCTCGAGAATGTGGATGCCGACCGGATTCTCAAGGTCACGGAACCCGTTCCTGTGCCGGCAGCCGCAAAGCACTGATCCGGCCCGCGGGAACTGAAACTGCGCAAACGAAAGGCAACCGCCGGCCGGCTTCGCCATGGGAACCCTTCCGGCTCCGCTGCCCTTCGCTCAAGATAACTCTTTTGCTTGGATCTGTTCCTCCTGAGTCGGACCGAAAAGATAGTCGAGAGGCCTCTGGCCTATTGCTGGGGTGGGCCCGCCTTCTGCTGCTTGGATTCAATCTGTTGCACGATCTCGCGCTCTCTCTGGCCATCCTCGGGACGGTGGAGCTTGTAATAGACCGCCGCCAATTCGACATGCGGATCGAGCCAGTTGGGGTCGGACTTCTCCAGATCCTCCAGGGTCGCGGCGGCCTCGGCATATCTGCCCGTCATGCCGTTCAGTTTCGCCATTTCAAAACGCGGCAGCGGAGCCGCGGGCTGAAGCTGCACGGCAAGTTCCAGAAGCGGTCTCGCGCTATCGAAATCCCGCTGCTTCAAGCGTATCGTTCCCAGATAGAGATTTGCAGTGAAGTCTCTTGGGTCCTGGCGCAGAGCGGCTTGAAAGGCCGGCACGGAGGCGTCCGTATCTCCCAGCGCATCCCGAGCCTGTCCGGCCAGGGTGTTGACTCCGGGAAGCGAAGGATCCAATTCGACGGCTGCATCCAGATCGATGCGAGCCTCACGGAACTCCCGCCGGCTCATGCGCGACGATCCCGCGATGACGTAGGCGTCGGCGGAACGAGTGGCGCGCGCCACTTTCTCCATGCGCGGAATCCCCTCGCTCTCCTTTC
>JBEKCX010000204.1:0-5317 GCA_050014655.1 Occallatibacter sp.
GCCGCTGAATGGGAGGAGCACGAGACTCAGCTGGTTAAGTCGTTGTTGACAAGCGCTGGCATGCGCCAGCGCCGACGAGGCCCTAAACCGCACTTCTGTGAGAACCTTCCCTCCTGCCGCCCTGCCCCGCGCCAAGGGCCGGATGAGCCGCCGGATGAGGGCGCCGGTTCTGCCGCCCCAGGCGCACCGCGTCGGCGGCCAGCCGCTCGGGATCGAGAATCAGCGCCACCGTTCCGTTGCCCAGAATGGTGGCGCCACTCACCACCTGGACGTGGCGGTAGAACCGGCCCAGGTTCTTGATCACCGTCTGGCAGTTGCCCAGCACCCGGTCCACCACAAAGCCGTAGCGCCCGCCCTCGGTCTCCACCAGCATGATCTGCTCGATCTGCGGACGCGGAGTGCGAATGTCGAAGTGCTCGCGCAGACGGATGTAAGGGACCAGTTCCCCGCGCACGTCGGCGATGTGCTTGCCGTTGGCCCGCTCCACGTCCTCTCGGGTCAACTCGATGCACTCCAATGTGTTGGCCAGCGGGAGCACGAAACAGGCGTCGCCCACGCTCACCAGCAGGCCGTCGATGATGGCCAGCGTGAGGGGCAGGCGGAGCGTGACCCTGGTTCCCTCGCCCGGCTTGCTAGCCACGTCGATGGCGCCCCGCAGGCTGTCGACCCGCTGCCGGACCACGTCCATGCCCACGCCGCGGCCGGAGACGTCGGTGACCTGCTTGGCGGTCGAGAAGCCGGGCTGAAACAGGAGCGCGAAGGTCTCGGCCTCGCTGAGCTGGGCATCGGCGTCCACCAGTCCCTTTTCGACCGCGCGCGAGCGCACCGCCTCCGCGTCGATGCCGCCGCCGTCGTCCGCGACCGCAATCAGCACGCTGGCCCCGGAGTGGCGCGCCGAAAGATGGATGGTCGCGGTGGAACGCTTGCCGCGGGCGGCGCGCAGCTCGGGCGGTTCGATGCCGTGATCCATGCTGTTGCGGATCAGATGCATGAGCGGATCGCCCAACTGATCGATGACCGTCTTGTCCAGCTCGGTATCGGCGCCCTCGATGGTCAGTTCGACATCCTTGCCCAGATCGCGGGCCAGATCGTGGACCAGCCGCCGGAATTTCTCGAAGGTGCCCCGGATCGGCAACATGCGGATATTTATCGAGTTCTCGCGCAGCGACGAGGTCAGCCGCTCGATCTCCTCGGAGACCTCGACGATTTCGGGGTCGTCGCGGCGGGCGGCCAGCTCGCACAACCTGGCCTGCACCGTGACCAGCTCGCCCACCAGATCCACGAACTGGTCCAGCTTGGCGGCTGGGACCCTCAGGCTGGAGGCGTTGTCGGGCTTGTCGTAGGTGCGGCGGCCTCCGCCCTGGGAGCGCGGATCGTCGAGCGCCCGGGCCATCCGGTCGGCGATGGACGATGCCGGATCGGAGGCAGGTTCAAGAGCCGCGTCGAGGACCGGCTCGATGGTCAGCTCGCAGTGGTCCTCGACGAAGATGAACACATCGCGGATCGCGTCCGCGCCCACCGCGGTTGCCAGCACCATCTCCCAGGCCACATAGCAGCGCTCGGGGTCCAGTTCGGCCAAGGACGGGACCGCCGCCATCGAGGCCTTGACCGAGAGGCCTCCCAGTTGCTTCAGCTCGCGCAGGAGCAGCAGCGGATCGGTTCCGTTCAACATCAGATCCGGTCCGGGAGCGAAGCGGATGGACCACTCCCGCAGCGGGCCTCCGCCCGCCGCGCAGGAAGCGGGCGGCGCGGCCTCTTCTTCGGCAGACCGATCGGCGGCGGCTCCCGTCATCCGGCGCACCTGGGTCAGAATGCGGTTGCAGGCAGCTTCATCGGCCGCCGCCGTACCGTCGGCACCCTCCTCGAGCATGGCCCGAATCTGATCGAGCGCGGCCAGGGTCAGGTCGACCAGCTCCGGGTTGATCTCAAGCCGCCCATTGCGAACCTCGTCGAAGGCCGTCTCCAGATTGTGCGTGAACGCGGCCAGCTCCTCGAAGCCGAACATGGCCCCCGAGCCCTTGATGGTGTGCAGGCCGCGAAAGACCCGTCCCACCAGCTCCAGGTCGCCTGCATTTTCGTTCAGCTCCAGAAGCGCCGCCTCCAGGTCCACGAGAATCTCGCGCGCCTCTTCCCGGAAGCTCTGCTTGAACTGCTCGGCGTTGCTGGCCATCGACATCTTTTAGCCCTGCTCGTTTAGGTGGCGCACTCCCGTACTGGAAACTTGTCAAAGCCCGCTTCGCGCAAGCCGGCGGCGATTCCCTCCGCCATCGGGCCGCCCAGCGCGAACCCCGCGCCGGACTTTGCCGCCTCGCGTTCAGCGGCCCAGAGCAACTGGATCGCGGTCACGTCCAAATGGGTTGCGCCATCGATCGCGAGGCGCACCTCTTTGCCCGAGCTGAGCGCCCGGACGAGCAGCGTCTTCAACTCCGCCGCGCAACCGATGTCGATTGCCCCCTCCAGGCGAATCCGGCTCAGCGCATCGTTCTCTTCCAAAGTCACCGGCACTTCACGCTCCTTTGTTCACCCGCTCCACCCCGGCCCGGAACGAACGCGAAAGCGGGGGAATACGTCAGGGGTGCGAAGAATCTTCGAGTGGTTGGGACTGACAAGGCTGGAGGGACTGGGTCGCCTCGCCCCGGCGCAACTTCAACTCATCGCTGTCTAGGAAGCAATTCTTGGGTAACCTTTGAGCCCAAATTCATTGGCCGATTCCAATCGCCAGCCCCGCCGCGGTCTTTGATCGGCCTGGAGCCTTTATCGGCGAAGCCGCGAAGGAACTGCATCGACCAAAGCATGAAGTTTCGCCGCCGTCCTCCATTTCCCGGAACGAATGCCGTCTCCCAATCCGGGATGCAACCCCTCCGCCCCGCGCCTGTCTTCGGCGGCGCCGCGCCCGGCTCACCTTTTTCGCCGGCGGGCCGATTGAATCCCTATTGGAACCAACCCTGGGGAGGGCCGGATGGCCTTGATGACCTGGAGCAACAAGTACTCAGTCGGCTTCGAAGCCTTGGACAACCAGCACAGAGCCTTCATGAGGTCCCTGAACGAGCTTCACGCGGCAGCCATGCGTGGCAAGGCGCGCGAAGTTGCCGGTCCGCTTCTGCGCCAGTTGGTTTCGTTGGCGAGCGGGCATTTTTCGACCGAGGAAGAGCTGATGGAGTCGACCCGGTATCCCGGGCTGGCGGGGCACCGCGACCAGCACCAGGAGATGCTGGGGAAGATCGCGGAGTTTGTCTCTCGCCACGAACAGGACGACGCGACTGTGTACACCCCGTTGCTGTACTTCGTGCGGGACTACCAAACCAAGCATATGCAGACCGAAGACCAGGGGTATGCTCCATGGCTGAAGGCGCATGGAGTCAAGTAGCGGCACTCGTGAACAGCCTGCGCGGGCGTTCCGCATCCACTCACACTCCGCCCATTGCCGCCGATAAACGAGCAGTACCCCCGATTCAGTTGGCCGGCATACGCTGAGGTGCGCTCCCGGCCGGAGAATGCGCGGCGATCGGCGCCGCAAGGAAGCCTCGATGGCAAAGACGGTCCTCGTTGTAGACGATTCAGTCACCATGGTGATGAGCCTCAAGACCACTCTGGCCATGAACGGCTTCGAGGTGGAGACGGCCGGCAACGGCCAAGTGGCGCTGGACAAGCTGAATGCTGGAATCAAGCCCAGTCTGGTCCTCACCGACATCAACATGCCGGTCATGGGCGGGCTGGAGTTGATCGGCAAGATACGCGCGATTCCGGGGTTGAAGTTCATCCCCATCCTGACCCTGACCACGGAGAGCGACGCCGCCAAGCGCGACCAGGGCAAGCGCGCCGGCGCCACCGGCTGGCTGGTCAAGCCAGTTTCGGGCGACGACCTGATTCGAGTCATCAAGAAGGTTCTGCCGGGAGCGTAGAGTCATGGCCACGGCGACGGCCCTCCAAAACGCGAAGCTGTTGCCCATCGCCGGCGGTCCGAATGCAGGCGAGTACGACGAGGCTGCCTTCGATCGGACGCCGCGCCTGAGAAGGGTGCGCAACCGGCTCCTCGCCGAGACGGTCGTCAGGCTCCTTTGCTTCCTGCTCTTCTATCTTGCCCTCTCCCATCTGCTGGGGCCGGTCTTCAATCCTCACTGGAGGGGGACCGTCGGGCTCATGCTGCTGCTCAACGTCCTTCCCCTGCTGATCGGCCAATCGTGGGATTGGGCCCAGGCCAAGCGCGGCATTGCCGAACTGGGGATCATAGGAACATTGAACAAGACCGAACTCTCCCATGTGGCCGCGCGCCGTGGCGCGATGCGCGACGAACTCAAAGCCTCCGAGCCTTACATCGAGGTGATGCGCGAGCAGATCGCCGATTCGCTGGCCGAATCCGAGCGCGAGGTGATGAAGGTGATCGAGCAGATCGGCCTGCTCGTCGCCCAGTCCAACCAGCAAAGAGCGAACATCGCCCGGTCCATTCGGAGCGGCACGGAGTTGACGGAAAGCACCCATCTGCGGGTCGAAAACAACAAGCAGATCATCGCCGCCGTCGAGATGAAGTTGCAAGCCGAAACCAACGAACTCAAGAGCAACTTCGAGCGCATCGAGAACCTGGCCAGCGAGGTGCGCGCGCTGACGCCATTAATCAAGATGATCACCTCGATCGCCCAGCAGACCAGCCTTCTAGCCCTCAATGCGGAGATCGAGGCGGCGCGGGCGGGCAGCGCCGGCAAGGGCTTCGCCGTGGTTGCCTTTGAGGTCAGGAAGCTGTCGGTGCTGACCACCAAGGCGGCCGGCGACATTGCCGAGAAGATCAATGCCACCTGCAAGAAGGTGGACACCGAGATGGCCGAGGCGCAAGCCTCTCTGCAAGAGCACGAGTCGGACGACGCCATGAGTCACCTGATCGTCGACCTGGGAGAGATGCAGAAGGACTTCTCCAAAAACGGCGCATTGCTTCTGGAGGTCATCACCGAGGTGGATTCGAGCTATGAGGAGAGCGTGAACCGGCTGTCCCAGGCGCTGGGGCACATCCAGTTCCAAGACGTGATGCGGCAGAGAATGGAGCATGTGCAGGAGGCGCTGGTGCAGATGCGCGACCACATGCAATACATGTCCGAAAGGGCCTTCGATTTCGTTTGGACGGGGAAACTCGATCACACCTTCAAGGAGATTCTGGCCGCGCATCTCAGCCGCTATCGGATGGCCAGCCAGACCCGCACCCACCACGCCGTGGCCGGCGGCCAGTCGAGCAGGGACCACAACCGGCCAGCCATCGAGATGTTCTGACTGCTTGCAGACCGGCGGCCTCTTCCGCCGGCACAAAAAGCATGCCTACTGGTTTGTGAAT
>JBEKCX010000205.1:0-5308 GCA_050014655.1 Occallatibacter sp.
AGTGTAGAGGAACTCCTCCACCTCGCGAGGATAGATGTTTTCGCCGCCGCGGATGATTACGTCGCGGGAGCGGCCGGTGAGATGGATGCAGCCGTCGTCGTGCATGATGCCCAGGTCGCCGGTGTGCAGCCAGCCGTCGGGGCGGATGACCTCGGCCGTGCCTTGGGGGTCGCCGTCATAGCCCTTCATGAGCGCGTAGCCGCGCACGCACACCTCGCCCTGCTCGCCCACGGGGAGCGTCTCGCCGGTGGCGGTGGAGACGATCTGAATCTCGGTTTGCGGCATGGCGCGGCCCACGGTCTTGACGCGAATCTCGATGGGGTCGTCGGCGTCGCTCATGGTCACCACCGGCGAGGTTTCGGTCTGGCCGTAGGCGATGACCAGCTCGCGGCAGTTCATCTCGTAGAGAACGCGCTTCATCAGCTCGACGGGGCAGGGCGCGCCGCTCATCATGCCGGTGCGCAGGCTGGTCAGGTCGTAGCTGGCGAAATTGGGCAGCGCCATCTCGGCCACATACATGGCCGGAACACCGTAGACCGAGGTGGCCCGCTGGTCGTGGACGGCCTGGAGCGTAGCGCGGGGATCGAAGGTCCAGTTGGGCAGGATGATAGCCGCGCCGGAGTTGACCGCGCTCATGGTGCCGATAACGCAGCCGAAGCAGTGGAACAGGGGCACCGGCACGACGATGCTGTCGCGCTCGGTATAGTGGAATCCCTGGGCCAGAAACTGCCCGTTGTTCACCACATTGCGATGGGTGAGGAGCACGCCCTTGGGCAGGCCCGTGGTTCCGCTGGTGTACTGGATATTGGCCACATCGTCCACGGCCACATGCGCGGGCAGCTCGCCGGGAGCGTCCTTCAGCGCCGGCCACTCCGGCGTATCGAAGTAGATGGTGTGCTCCAGCTCGAGGTCGAGCCCGTGGCGCGCCCGGCCCAGAATCTCCTCGTAGTCGGCGTGCTTGTCTTTGTGCCAGAGGAAGAGAGCCTTCATGCGCGAGCGTTGCAGGGTGAACTGCAGCTCATGGGAGCGGTAAGCGGGGTTCACATTCACCAGCGCTGCGCCGGCCCGCGCGCAGCCCATGTGCATCTGGATCCACTCGATGCAGTTGGTGGACCACAGCCCCACCCGGTCGCCGCGGCGAATCCCCAGCGACCACAGTCCACGCGCCACCCGGTCGGCCTCGGCGCTCAGCTCGGCCCAGGTCAGCCGCTGGCCCTGGTGGCAGGAAACCACTGCGAGCCGGTCCGGGAAGCGCTCCGCGGTGCGGTGCAACAGGTTGCCGATGGTCAGCTCCAGCAGCGGCCTGCTCACTCCGCGCGCATAGCTCAAGGTACAAAGGTTCTCTTCAACAGGCATATTCTCAGGCCTTGGAATAACGAAGGGCAGTGTACACCCGCCCACGCCGCAAAAAACTGTGACCCAGCCCACAAAGCTCGAAGGGCGATCCAAGCCGGTGCGGAAGCAGAGTCAGTACATCCTTGGCGAGGGTCTTCGCGGCGGCTCGATGCCGGCATTGCACCGGCTGGGAAGACCGGGAGCGGTCGCAATTCCAGGGCGGGCAATGCGCGATGAAGATTCTGGAGGTCTCCGTTGCCCATGCTACGCTTGAATAGTCAATCGCGATCCTGCTTATCTCTCGCTCCGTGGCGCTCAAGCCATGGATCAGCCAGGGTATATTGGGTTGGCCGTGGGGCAAAGAAGCGCGGTTCGGCAGATTAGAGGATTGTGGCAACGCTTGCTGAAAATGAGAGTGGGAGCTTGCAGCCGGCGGCGTTGTCGCGAAGCATGGTAAACCTGGGCATTGTTTGTCCGATGGCCAACGAGGGAGACCAGGCGACGACGTTCTGCAAGGAAGTGCTGCAGTGTTGTCCGGGCTTTCAGAAGGTCACATTCTTCGCGGTCTTCGATCGCGTTACCAAGGACGAAAGCCTGAATCGAATGCGCGAGCTGGAGCGGAGCGAGCCGCGGCTGCGCGTGGTGTGGGCGCCGGAGGACCGCTGCGTGGTGGACGCCTATATGCGCGGCTTCAAAGAGGCGCTCGAGGCCGGAAGCGACTGGATTGTGGAGATCGACGCCGGATTCAGCCATCAGCCGTGCGATATTCCGCAGTATTTCGATGCCATGGAACGGGGAATGGATTGCGTCTTCGGGAGCCGCTCGCTGGGCTGCTTCAAAGACAGTTCGATAAAGCGCCACTTTGTAAGTTGGGGCGGAACGGTGCTGGCCAACCTGCTGCTGGGGACGCGCCAGACCGACATGACCAGCGGGTTCGAGTTATTTTCGGCCAAGACGCTGCGCATGGTCATGGATCGCGGCATACAGTCAAGGGCGCACTTTTTCCAGACCGAGATAAAGACTTATTGCCGGAATCTGCGCTTCGTCGAGGTGCCGATAACTTACCGGGCCGCGAGTCCGCGCCTCGGCTCCTCCGCGATTGCGGAAGCTTTCCGGCAACTGTGGCGTCTGTTTCGACTTCGACTCAAGGGGCAACTGTGAAAGATCTTCTGTTTGAAGGGTCCACCAGTGTGGTAGTTACTTCCATCTCGGCGCCGAATGCGGCGCTGCGGGAGCTGGCCAGCCAGTGCAAGGCGCGCGGGTGCGCATTTTACCTGATAGGCGACGTACCCAGCCCGGCCGATTTCTCGCTCGAGGGGTGCGAGTTCTATAGCCTGGCGCGGCAACGGACAACGGGCCTGAAAACCGCCGAACTGCTGCCCACCCGGCATTACGCGCGCAAGAATATCGGCTATCTGCTGGCCATGCGGACGCGGTCGCGGATGCTGCTTGAGACCGACGATGACAATATGCCGCTGCCGGCGTTCTGGGCGGAGAGAAAGCCGAAGCAGCGCGTGCCCGCACTCTCAGGAACCGGCTGGATCAATGTCTATGGGTACTTCTCCGAGGCGAATATCTGGCCGCGCGGACTGCCATTGGATGCGATTCAGGCGCCGCAGCCGGCATTCGACGCGCTGCCGGTGGTCGAATCGGAGTGCCCGATCCAGCAGGGGCTGGCGGACGGGAATCCCGATGTGGACGCGATTTACCGGCTGGTGCTGCCGCTGAAGATAACCTTCCGGCCGGACCGGCGGGTGGCGCTTGGCGAAGGGGCATGGAGCCCATTCAACAGCCAGAGCACAGCGTGGTTCCCGAAGGCCTATCCGCTGCTTTACCTGCCCTCCTATTGCTCATTCCGCATGACCGATATCTGGCGCAGCTTTGTGGCCCAGCGGATCGCGTGGGAGAACGGGTGGAGCGTGCTGTACACGAGTCCAGATGTCTTTCAGGAGAGGAACGAGCACAGTTTGATGCGCGACTTTGCCGACGAGGTGCCGGGATACCTGCACAACCGCACCATCGGAGACCGCCTGCAGGCGCTCAAGCTCACGGCGGGGCCGGAAAAGATGGGAGAGAATCTGATCCGGTGTTACGAGGAACTGGTTCGCCTTGCCGTCGTCGATGCCAAAGAGTTACCTCTGGTGAAGGCCTGGGCGCAGGATATAGCCGAGCTATCGTAGCGCGGGCAATGGCTAAGTGGCGAAGAGCGCGGCGACCGCTCAGGCTGCTAAGTCGCTGACCGAGCCGAAGAGCGCTCGACGATGGCCAGGCAAAGAAAGAGAAAGATCGAGAGGCCGGCCAGCCAGTGAGAGATGGGCGTCAGCGTGGCCGTGCTGCCCGCCAGAATGCGCAGAACATACAGCCCGGAGAGCGCCAGCACACCGATCAACGCAATGCGCCGCAGATACAAGGAGTACGCCAGCGCCGCGGCCAGGTAGAGAAGCAGCCAGGCGAAGAACTTCCCCGCAAGCAGCGCGCCGCCTAAAAGCCCCAGCAGCAGAAAAACCGCTGCCATGCCAATCCCCGCAAAAGCCGGCAGATCGCCCGAGGCAAAAGGCCGCAGACGCTTTTGAGGATGGCGGCGATCGGCTTCGATGCTTAGCAGATCGCCGGCGATGCAGACAGCCGAAGTTATGAGCGAGAAGCAGCAGAAGGCCTCGACTGCCGCGAGCAGCTTGGCGGCGCTCAAATCATGGGACAACAGCAGGGGCACAAAGAGGAGCAGATTCCTGGTCCACTGCTGCGGGCGCACGGCACTCAGCAGCGCCTTCGCGGGATGAATGCCTTCGATGAACCGGCGCGCGGGGCGGATCTTGCGCGACCGCAGCTCGATGCTCAAGCCCAGGCTCGGATTGGCCACCATGGGCACGCTGGCCGCGGCCAACAGCGGCAGGTCGCGTGTGTCGTTGCCAATGTAGTCGAACGGGCCGGAGTCCAGGCGGCTGCGCAGGCTGTCGAGCTTCTTTTTTCCGGTCAGGTTGGTGGCGCCGTCCGAGGCCAGCACGCCGGCAAAGATGCCCAGATGCACGGCCACGCGGCGGGCCAGCGCCAGGTCAGCGCCCGTGGTCAGGTAGATTGCCCGGCCCCGCGCGCGCTCCTCGTGAAGAAACTGGAGCACCTTTTGGTTGTAAGGCAGGTGATCCACGTCCAGCGGGGCGGATTCCGCGACGAATGCCTTGAACGCCGCCTTGCCGTGGAGAAGGCGCCCGGGCAGCCAAAACAACAGCATGGGACGGGTGCGCACCAGCGCCAGCAGAGAATCCACCAGCGTATCCGACTTGACCAGCGTGCCGTCCAGATCGACGCACAGCGGCGCTTGCGCCGCCACGGGAGACTCCGGCTGGTTGTCGGCCCCGGCCATGCGCGCGCACCTCGTCGAGGATCACCGGCTCATGCGGAGAGTTGCCGGCTCAACGAAGACGCAGAGCCGGCGACTGAGGGTTCCGGCCCATCCATGCAGTTGGGCCGATCCCGCTGGCCAGTGGACGACCCCTCAAGTATACCGTCGCCCCGGATTGAATCGAGAGAAGCAACGCTTGTAGCAGTGGCCAAATGCGGGGAGATTCATCCGCGGGTTCGACGAAAGAGCGGAAGAGCCGGCTAGAGAATTGCCGGAAGGCGGTGAATCGTGAAACCATAGGGGCGAAGGCGTCCAGCATGTCGGTGGAACTGACAATTGTTATGCCGTGCCTGAACGAAGCGGAGACTCTGGGCGCCTGCATCAAGCAAGCGCAGAGCTATCTTGAGCGGTCGGGGCTGGGCGGTGAAATCGTCATCGGCGACAATGGCTCGACCGACGGTTCTCAGCAGATTGCGGCCGGTCTCGGCGCTCGCGTGGTTTCCATTCCCACTCGCGGCTACGGAGCGGCGCTGCACGGGGCTATCGCCGCGGCGCAAGGCCGGTATTGCATCATGGGCGACTCGGACCTGAGTTATGACTTCGAGAATCTCGATCCCTTCGTCGAGAAACTGC
>JBEKCX010000206.1:0-5233 GCA_050014655.1 Occallatibacter sp.
GCCGGCTGCTCAACCTGGACCGTATCCTCGAAGCTCTGCACCGTCTTGTGGGTCAGGGTGGTCACCCTGCCCAGAATGTTCACCTCGCCTTTGGAAACGCCGTCCTTGGTGACAAACATGATGTCGCGGTTCCTGAGTTGCAAGGTGATGGGCACCAGAACCGTGCTCTCCGTCACCTTGACGAAGTCGGTGCGCACGTCGAAGGGGAAGACCGGTCCGTTTAGGAGCTTGTGCTCAGTGATAAAGTTGTCAAGATCCACGAATTTGATGGGGGGCGGAGCGAATACCTTGGAAGCCAGCTCGATGCGCTCGAATTCCTTGGCTTCCTCCTGGGAACCCATGTTTCCCAGGCCGAGCCTTTCCGGTCCGCCCTTGAAGCGGTCGGCCTTCTTGGCCTGTCCCATCTCTTCCGCTATGGTAGGGCCGGCGCCGGGAACCATCAGCAGCGCATCCTTTTCGCTGCGATCGATGGTGAAGTGATAGTCGCCGCACTGGCAGGTATCGACAAACTCGAGGTCGATGTTCTCGCCGATGCCCTCAAGATAGCGGTAGTGCCAGGTCTCGAACGGGAAGGTCGAGGTCTGGCCGCCGCCTTCGCTCATGGGCCGCTCGTAGGGACCGCCGGAGGGGTGCGAGTCGATGGAGTCGGGCTTGCCGAAGGCGATGTAGACGTGTCCGCGATCGGTCTTCCAGCCGGGCTTGCCGGCGGCAAAATGGTCGTTGGCATACTGGATGCGCCTATAATGCTCCTCGCGGAATTCGTTATCGGGCGAGTCCGGATTGGGATTGCGGCGCAGCCAGAACTGCTCGATGAAGGCGTCCCGCTCCTCGTCGTTGCTGAGAGACTTGAAGGCCTTGGTCTCTTCGTCGGTGATGATGTAGGGCACGTCCTGCTCAAGCCAGGTCTTGTAAGCGCCCTTCAGCTCGATTCTGACGGCCTTCTGAGCCTTGCGGACCTCTTCGTCGGAGCGCTTGCGCAAGCGGGGGTCCGGTTCCTGGCCCGCTCCCTGATTCTGTCCGGCGGCCGGTTGGGCCGGCTGCTGGGCCGGCGCGGATTGGCCGGCCGGCTGCTGGGCCGGAACTCCGGCAGCGGGGGTCAACGCCAAGCCGCAACCCAATGCGGCGAAGAGAAAAGTACGATTGCTGAACGTCATAGCCTTCAAAACTCCTGCGAACCTTCATTCTACGGGTCCCGGCGGGGCCGGGCAAGATTCCGTATGGGGCAGGCTGCCGGTTGGACGCAGATGCGCCGGGAAGGTAATCGAAAAATGCAACCTTGGAAGGAGGCTTGCGTCTGCGAGTAGAGGTTTTGAGACCAGGCGGGCCTATCGAGCGTCCAAAGAACAAGCCCGATACCTGGTCCGCGTCCCGAAATGGCTCTTCCGCGGCTTCGGGGCCTCTGGCGCAGCCTGTCGCAGTGGTTGCGCGACAGGGGCTTTCAGGGGCGGGACTCCCGCCGGTTTCCGCGGGCGGCGCCGGGCGGCAAGGCAGGCGCCGGAGGCATACCGGTCAGCCGCAGGGAACCGTCCGGGACGGGATTGCGTACACTGAACTGGGAGAGGCCTGGAGCACGAACCGCACATGAAAAGGATACTTTTAATTGCTCTCGCCGTCGTCGTTACCGCCGGACTTGTGATTCTCTTCGTCTACCATCAGCAGTCCGGCTACACCAAGGTACTGACCGCCAAGATCGTCAAGCAGGACCTGGCCACAGTCGTCAGCGGCACGGGCCAGATCAAGCCCATCACTTACGCAAATCTGGGCGCCAACGCCCAGGGCCGCGTCACCCACCTCTATGTGAAAGAGGGGGACCTGGTAAAGAAGGGCCAGACAGTGGCCACCATCCAAAACGTGCAGCAGGAAGCGGGTGTTGACAGCCAGCAGGCCGCGATCGCCGCGGCTAAGACCGATGTTGCCGCCTCGGTTGCCAACGAAAAGACCGCCGAGGCCAATGTCGAGCATGCCAAGGCCGATCTGGAGCAGAAGCGGCTGGACTGGGAGCGCGCCCAGGGCCTATACCAGGCTGGAATCCTGGCCAAGCAGGACTTCGACGCCAAGAAGGCCGCCTACGACACCGATGTTGCCTCGCTGGCGCAGGCTGTTGCGCAGCTCAACCAGGCCAAGGCGCAGACCGATTCCTACCGCGGGCATCTGCAGATGGCTGTCGCGGGCCTGCGCTCCAACCAGGACCTGCTCGACCAGACCATCCTGGTGGCTCCCTTCGACGCCATCGTCACCAACCAGGTCGTCCGCGAGGGCGAATCGGTGGTCCCAGGCATCCAGAGCAACGTGGGCTCTACGATCATGACCCTGGCCGACATGAGCGTGGTTACCGCCGAGGTCAAGGTGGACGAAACCGACATCGTCAACATCCGGGTTGGCCAGGAGGCCGAAGTGAGTGTAGATGCGCTGCCCGGCAAGGTCTTCAAGGGACACGTGACTCTGGCCGGCGATCAGGCGCTGCTGCGCTCCACCGGCATGGCCACATTGCAGTCCACCACCGGCGCCGAAGAAGCCAAGGACTTCAAAGTGGTGATCACGCTGGATAACCCCACCAGCGACCTGCGCCCCGGCCTCTCTACCACCGCCAAGATCACCACGGCGCACAAATCCAACACGCTTTCGCTGCCCATCCAGGCACTGACCATGCACAACCCGGATGACGACAAGCCCAAGAGCAAGAGCGGTGTGCAGGCCGCATCGAGCTCGCCCGCGCCGGCGGCCAAGAGCGCGCCGGTGCAGGGCGTCTTTGTAGTGGATAACGTGAAGGGCAAGCTGCGGGCGAAGTTCGTCCCTGTAACCACGGGCATCACCGGCGCCACCGACATCGAGGTGCTTACCGGCCTGACCGAGGGGCAGGAGATCGTAACCGGCCCGTTCAAGACGCTGCGCGCCTTGAAGAACAACGCTCTGCTGAAGCGGGACACCTCAACAGCGGTTGTGCCGGCCTCGGGCGGCAACTCGTAAGATAGGATCGGTTGTGAAGCGCGCAGAGATCTGGCCGTGTGGAATGCCGGACAAAGGATGAGAATCGAATGGCTCTGGAGATCACAGGCAGCGAAGAAAGTGTGCAAACGGTGACTGGTCCGAACGGCGACATGATCGTCGTCGAGGATCTGTGGCGCACCTACGATATGGGCTCCGAGCAGCAGGTGCATGCGCTGCGCGGCATCTCCATGCGCATCAAGCACAATGAGTACGTGGCCATCATGGGCCCGTCGGGCTCGGGCAAGTCGACCTTGATGAACCTCATCGGCTGCCTGGATACGCCCTCCAAGGGCCGCTATTGGCTAAACGGTCAACTGGTCAGCGACCTGGACGACGACCAGTTGGCGCGCATCCGCAACAAGGAGATCGGCTTCGTCTTCCAGACCTTCAACCTGCTGGCCAGGGCCACTTCGCTGCATAACGTGGAGTTGCCGCTGATCTATAACGGCACGCCCGCGGTGGCCCGGCTCGCCCGCGCCAAGGAAGCGCTGGCCGATGTCGGCCTTGAATCGCGCATGTATCACAAGCCCAACGAGCTCTCCGGCGGCCAGCGCCAGCGTGTAGCCATCGCCCGGGCGCTGGTCAACCGGCCCTCGATCATCCTGGCCGACGAGCCCACCGGCAACCTGGACTCCAAGACCGGCCTGGAGATCATGGCGCTCTTCGACACCTTGCACGCCCACGGCAACACCATCGTCGTGGTGACCCACGAGCAGGACATCGCCGAATACGCCCATCGA
Organism: Occallatibacter sp.; assembly: GCA_050014655.1. Classification (GTDB taxonomy): domain Bacteria; phylum Acidobacteriota; class Terriglobia; order Terriglobales; family Acidobacteriaceae; genus Telmatobacter. The sequence continues at coordinate 3,729 of JBEKCX010000206.1, forward strand.
GTCATCCATATCCGCGACGGCCAGATCTTCTCCGACGAGCCTTCCAAGCGCTTCCGCTAGGAGCTTGCCGGGAATACGCCGGTTCGAGTTTTGCGGTTCTCCCCGGAAGGCAGCGGTCCGCAAGCGGTTCCCGAAGATGAGGTCCGATCTGCTCTTCAGCCGATCAGGCGCCAATCCTATCGTCACTCATGCTCGGTGACCTCCAATTGCACGGGCCGCGCAGTCGAGTTCACGTCGGGATCGTAGTACTCGTAAGCGCGCGAAGCGAAGGTGCGGGCACGAATGGGGTACTTGGCGCGCAGGCGAATATTCATTGTTACGGTCTGCCCCGGAGCGAGCGCGTTGAAGTAGAGGATGGCCTGCGTGGCCGTGAGCGAGAACTTCTCCAGGCGTCCGCTTTGCGCCCCGGCGGTCTTCTCCTGAAAGGATTGCAGATCCTCGCTGAGCAGGTCGAAGCCGGGAGGAATGCCGAGATCCACCATCACCATGTTGGCGGTTTTGGTGAGACTGTTGCGGATGGTAACCGTGGCAGTGGCAATGTCGTTCTGGGCGAGACGGGTGCGGTCGTAGGACACGTCGATGGAGAGAGGCTCGGAGGCAGGCTTTTCGGTCCATGGAATGAAGGCGCGGCCGACAACCTGGTAAGCCAGCGTGCCGGCACCGTCGAAGCTGAGGTCGATGGAGGCGGGCTTGCTCGCGTCGACGCCCTTGAAGACGAACTGGTGGAGCAGGTCGTTGTTTTCGGCAGTCAGCTTGAGGGTCTCGGCGGGCTTGCCGTCGAGGAGGACCGTCAAAGTGCCGTGCACATCCGATGCGCTGAGTTGCGATGCAAGCAGCAGCGCGCGCAGGGCCATAATCGTAGCCTGCGTGGTGCCCCAGTTGCCCGAAGCCTCCTTTTTAGAGGAGAGGACGCTGAGGGCCTTGCGGACGGTCTCGGAGGCCTGTCCCCACTTGAGCAAAGCCTGCGCAGCGAGGCCCGTGGTTTCAACGGTGGCGCTCGATCCGGTGGAGTAGACGCCGGTTTCTTCGGCGCTCCAAAAGACCTGATCGTCCTTCTCCGTGCGGGCATCGATGAGCGCCTGCATGGAGCGCGCGGTGAATTCGCGATCCTTGCCGTAGTCGGCGGCGAAGTTGGCGATGACGGCGAGGGTGTAGGTGTCGGCCTTGGAGCCGGTATAGGATTCGATGAAGTGTTTGGCCTTCTCGACGGCCGGACCGTTGTAACCGGTGTTGGCAAGAGACCATGCGATGTAGGCGGTGATGCGCAGAACGTCGGAGTTATAGCGATTGGTTGCGCCTTCATTGATGAAGGAAGTGTCGGGCTTCCAACTGCCGTCGGGCTGCTGCTGGCGGGCGAGCCATTCGCCGGTGCGCTCGATCAGCCGCGGGTCCACATCGGAGACCTTGGACATATCGTTGAATTCCATAAGTCCGTATGCGGTAAGAATCTTGTTGGCGGGCGCCTGTCCGAACCAGGAGAAGCCGCCGCCGGGAACCTCGAAGGT
>JBEKCX010000207.1:0-5190 GCA_050014655.1 Occallatibacter sp.
CGGATCTGATGCTCCTCCATCGTCTCCACGCCGAAGCGGTACATCTCCAGCCGTTCCGGATCTTCGCTCACCAGCCTGGCCGCCGGCTCAATCACCGCAGTCAGCTCCAGGCCGGCCTTCTCCACGCGTTCCACGCCGGCCCGCAATCCCGCCGCCGAAAACGCCAGCACCTTGGCCATCTCCACGCCCGGCTCAAGGCTCACCGCGTGGAACATGCGGATCAGCCCATTGGGCCGGTACCCCACGTCGATGCGCAGCGGATCCCCCGGCCGCGTATACTCCGAGGCCGCAATCCGCTTCCTCAACAGGTCCCACACCCCGGCCCGTTCGAACTCCGTCCGCATCCGCGCCTGGATGCCGGCGCGCCCGCTCAGCCGCGGAACTCGTTCTCTCGGCGCCGGCTCCACATAAAGCCGCATCAGCTCTTCCATCCCCGCCGGAAGGCTCTCGGCCAGATAGGCCTTTTGCTCGGTCATCTGCACGTTCAGCGAGAGCGACTCGCTCAGCAGCCGCATCAGGTCTCCATCCGGCTCGGCCTGGAAGCGCCTGCGCAGCTCGCTCTCCATGCCCTCCAGCAGCGCGGTGTCCGCCTCCGGATCGAGGCAGCGCACACGGCGCCAGTCGCGGGTAAACCGCACCTCCGGCGCTCGCCGTGCCGAGTCCGCAGCGGCGGACTCGCGCAGGATCACCCCGATGTGCACATACTCGTTGCGCACCGCGTCCGGCACATACCGGAGCAGTTGAAACTCGCATTCCCGCCGCTGGTTTCCGCTGTTCATCGTTCTGTCGAAGCTCTTAGCCGTTAGCTCTTGGCTTCTAGCTCTTTGTTTGCCGTCCCCAGTTTGCCATCCCCGCCTCTGGTTACCCCAAGCCGACACTCCGACTCTGAGCGCCGATCACGACAAGCTGAAAGCTAATTGCCAAAAGCCGCCCTACTAATTCGCTCTCCCCATGCTAGTCCCACAGCGCGTCCCCTTCCAACCCTCCTCGTCACTTTTCCCCATCCCGCCCCATTTCGGAAACGGCTTCCTCTCCGACTTCCCGAATCCCTCTATCAATTCCCGGATACGGCTGCGCCGCTGGAGCAGCTTCTCCACCAGGGCCTCCATCTCGCTCAGATCGCCGCCATACCACTCCGGCGGTATCTCGCCGGCCGCCGCCCACACCGTCTCCGCCGCCAGGGTCTCCAGCCTCGTCAGCCAGGGCTCGAACGAATCCCATCCGGCAATCTCCCGGTAGACATCGTTGCGGTAGTAGACCCCGCGCAGCGGCGCATCCTCAAACCGCCACTCCCCGGCGTGAAAGCAATATCCGAAGTCGATGAAGACCGCCCGGTAGCGCTGTTCCCGCTGCTTGCGCGCGAAGACCGCCTGCCGGCCGTTGGCGTTCCCGGTCCACTTATCCAGCGCCAGGATGCCGGCAAATTCGCCCAGGTTGCGCACCTCGGCCATCTGTTCCTCGGGCAGGTAGTCCACCACCTGGCCGGGCATGAGCCCGCCCACAAACCGCGACCCGAACTGCAACCCCGCCTGGCAGCGCACCCGCGTCCTGCCCAGATCGATCTCCAGCTCCGGCGTGTTCTCCACCAGCCAGCTCGATACCTCCACCAGCTCCGTCTCCGGAGCCGTCAGTCCGACCGCCGACGCCAGCCGCGAGGCCAGAAACTCGTTGGCCAGCACCCTGGTGTGCTGGGGGTTGTTCTGGAACTTCACCACGTACACGTGGCCGTCCGCGCCCAGCATCAACTGGCCCTGCGCGCCGCCCCGCATCCGCCGGATCTGCTGCACCGCCAGAACCGCCAAGCCCGTCTCCCCGCCGTTTTCAGATTCTTATCGAATTCTAAGCGCATGAGCCGGAATTCTCTGCAAAAGCAGCAAACAGAGATCGGAGATCAGAGGTCAGACACTGGCCTTTGGCGATCTAGTTTGACCGTTGCAGAGGACAAGCGATAGACGCTCAGGGCTGAATAGTTCTCACTTCACTTCTGACCCCTGACTCCTGATCCCTGTTCCCTGATCTCTGACCCCTGATCTCTGACCCCTTGAGAGCAGCTCCGCCCGCGCTCCCAATGCAATCGCCATGGCCATCACCCGGTCGTCATGCGTCCCCGCCCGCGCCCCGGTACCGCCGTCCGGAACCCGGACAAAACTCCTGCATTCGCCCAACAGCTTCCGGCTCTGGAACCGCTCCGGCTGCTCCACCAGTTCGGCGCCCAGTTGCCCCAGCACCGCCGGGCGGCTCAACGACGTGGTCAACCACCCCGGCTGTCCCGCCTGGCGGTAAACCCGCTGGTACCCGCATACCGTCTCCACCAGCGCCAGCACGCCACTGCCGTGGTTGTTCCTCTCCACCACTAGCCACGCCTGGTTGTATTCGCAGGCCAGCGTCGTCACCAGCCGCGCCAGCTCCAGGCCCCCCACATGACCGGCAAACTCCGCGCACTGCAAGCCCGTTTCCATCTCCAGCACCTGCGCCGCCGAGTAGTCTCCCTCGCTGCCGCCCCCGGCCGGGTCTAGGGCCACCAGGTACTCCTTGCCATTCACCGGCGGCAGCCAAATCTCCAGCTCCCCATTCTGCCGCCGCTCCGCTGGCTCCGGCGCCGCCGCCAGCCGCGCCTCGACCGCCGCCAGCTCAAAGACCGAGTCCCCGCTGGCCAGAAAACAGCTCTCCTCGTCCTCGGCAAATTCCTGGCGCGCCAGCCCGCGAAAATCGGCCCGTATCTGCCGCCGGTATCCGATTTGCTCCCGGTCCAGCCTGTGTCGGCCCATCAACGCCAGTTCCTCTTCCGTCAGGCTGGCCTCGTCCACCGCCTTTGCCCGGTAGCGGCGCTCCATCCACCAGGGAAAGAAGTGCCGCACCATCCCCGTTTCGCCGGCCTTCTGCCACTCCTCGTGGAAGCATCCGCCCACTCCGTCCGGCGTCGACTCCAGAATCAACTCCGCCCCCGGCGCCATCGATGCCCTCAGTCCCGCCAGAGTCTCCGCCGGGTCTCCCGGCCAGCGCGCCAGCTCCGAGCAGTGCAGATTCTGCACCGTCAGTCCCCGCCCCGCGTTCCGGTCTCCCGCCGTCACCACCCGGTACTGGGTGCTGGTTGTGCCATCGCTCATGTAGAACACTGCCGTGTAATACGGCCCCGCCGGTGTCGCCCCCAGGTTCGGAGCCAGATTCACGCTCACAAATCCATCCGGCGCAATCGCCACCGTTGCACTATCCGCGGCCACCGCCTGCCCGTTCGCCGTGGTGAACGCCGGCCAGCTCACCACCAGTGTTCCGGTGCCCGCTTGGCCATTCGCCAGGTACACCGTCCCCTGAACCGTCGTCGTGCTCACCCCCTGCGCGTTGCCCACACTGCCCATCGCCATCCCCAGCAGGTACACTCCAAGTCCCATCCATCTGCCCGCGCCGCGCAACCACTCGTCCTTCGTGAGCTTCATCCCTGTCTCATCCTTCTTCTCGGGGAGCGCCCGAAACACTCCATCCGTCTCTCGCCGCTCGTCCTGCAAGATCGACTTCAAGTCCCACCCCTGCCGCCCGCATCGGTTCACCGCGGCGAACACCAAGGGTGGGTTTCGCACTTGCATCCCTATGGAACTGGATCGCCTATGCTGACGGCTTGGATGCACAAAGCCGTAACCGCGCGTCGCCCTCAGCCTTCCGGCTCCCGGCTTCCGCCCTGCGTCTCCGCGGTCGTCTCGTCTGCCGCCTCCTGCCACTCCGGCTCGGCCCCCAGCGCCAGCGCCGCGCTCCATCCATGCCGGCTCTTCCCCGCAGCCCCTGGCGCCTGGTCCGACTCGGCGAGCGATAACAACAGCTTCGTGCTGCTCACATTACCGCTGAGCGCCCCCTTCAACAGGGACTCGGCAATCCCCTCGCCGTTCTCGTCAACTGCCTTGCCCGCTGCCTCGCGCAGGATCTTTACGCCTCTTCCCGTGCATCCGGACCGCTCAGGCTTCTTCCGGTTGGGTCGCACGCGCGTCTTGCTTGCCACTTCCAGCCCTTGCTGCTGTAAATCGGCCATGCTTCCGCCATTCCCGGCCCACCGTTCCACGCTCTTTCGCGCTACCCGCGGAAAGGAATCAGCTGCAACTCCGCACCGGAGCCGCCCCCGCTGATACACCGTCTGAAATGCCGTAGCCTCTTGCTCTTCCCACGCCTGCGAACCCGCGGAGATGGCCCGGAGCAGTTCAGGAAAGGTTCTTGTTCTCTCCCCTGTTCAATCATTTCGCTCTGAATGTTCTTAGCTTAACCAAATACAGCGGAATTCCATGCAATCCTGTAAAGCACACTCTTCTCCATTGTTTCCAATAACTTAGCCTCTTCTCTCTTGCTTCCATTCTTTGACAGCAAACCCAAAAGGGAACAATTCGAAGCACAAAACAACAGGAATTCCCAAAATGGCTCCGGCGTCGCTCCCGCACAATCCTCCCCTATCTCGGCCACGCACTTCGAACCCCCTGCCATAATCTCAATATGCTGGTCCTCGCCTCAGCCTCTCCCCGCCGCCGCGAACTCCTCGCCCAGGCCGGCTTTTCCTTTGAGGTCCATCCCGCCTACATCCCCGAAGATCCCAACCCCAACGAAGACCCCATCGCTTACGTCATCCGCATCGCCCGCGAAAAAGCCCAGGCCGTCTTCGCCCAGCTCTCGGCCAACCCCGTGCCCCACGCCACGGAATCGCCTTTGATCGTCCTCGGTGCCGATACCACCGTGACCCTCGACAACCGCATTCTCGGCAAGCCCTCGGACCCTGCCGACGCCGGCCGCATCTTGCGCCTGCTCTCCGGCCGCACCCATCGCGTCATCACCGGCGTCGCCCTGGTCACCGCCGACGCGACCGAAGTTGCCGCGGAGATCACCGCCGTCCGCTTTCTCACCCTCTCCGACGAAGAGATCGCCGCCTACATCGCTACTGGCGAACCCATGGACAAGGCTGGGGCCTACGCCATCCAGGGCCGAGCAGCCCGCTGGATCCCGCGCATCGAAGGCGATTACTTCAATGTGGTAGGCTTGCCCATAGCCCTCGTGTCCACTCTCCTCGAATCCCGTTGATTCCCGTTCCCGCCGCCCACTAGCTGACAGCCAATTGCGATGGATGCTATTGTCAGGCAGGAATTGAACCTGGATGCCTCGCTCTGCACGTGTCTACAGATTCTGTCGGTCTCGTCTATTTGAGAAGACGGAGATTCCACG